>NZ_JBIWFI010000052.1:0-52420 GCF_044762985.1 Streptomyces sp. NPDC096339
GCGAACTCGTCCACGTGGACATCAAGAAACTCGGGAACATCCCCGACGGCGGCGGACACAAGACCCTCGGCCGCCAGGCCGGCCGCAAGAACCGCAGGAACGTCGGCTACAGCTACATCCACACCGCCGTCGACGACCACTCCCGCCTCGCCTACAGCGAGATCCTCACCGACGAGAAGAAGGAAACCGCCACCGCGTTCTGGCAACGGGCCCAGGCCTACTACGCCAGCGTTGGGATCACCGTCGAACGCGTCCTGACCGACAACGGCGCCTGCTACAGGTCACACCCCTGGCGTGACGCCCTCTCGGCAGCCGGGATCACCCACAAGCGAACCCGGCCATACCGGCCCCAGACCAACGGCAAGGTCGAACGGCTGAACCGGACTCTGCTGGACGAGTGGGCCTACGCCCGCCCCTACCGGTCAGAGCAGGAACGACGAGACGCATTCCCACAGTGGCTCCACACCTACAATCACCACCGCGGACACACCGCGCTCGCAGGCAAACCACCCGCCAGCCGCGTCACCAACCTCACTGGGCAATACACCTAGCAGTCGACCCGTCACGGATCAGGACGGCAGCAGCATCGTGGCCGCCGCGGCCGCGCCGATCAGGCCCGCGTGGGTGCCGAGCGCGGCCGGCACCACCGTGAGGTCCCGGACGAAGGACAGGGCCGCGTACGAGGCCAGGTGCCGCCGGATCGGCTCGAAGAGGGTGTCCCCGCTGGCGGCGACCCCGCCGCCGATGACCGCGATGTCCGTCTCGACGAGGGTGGCCGTGGCCGCGATGGCGGCGGCCAGGGCGCGGCCCGCGCGGTCGAAGGCGGCCAGCGCGACCGGGTCCCCGGCCCGAGCGGCGACGGCCACTCCCGCCGCGGAGGCGTCCTGCGTCGGGGTCCAGCCCTGTGCCAACGCCCAGCGGGCGATCGCCGTGCCGGAGGCGATGGATTCCACGCAGCCGTGGCCGCCGCACGCGCACGGCTCTCCGTCGAAGGCCACGCTGATGTGGCCGATGTGGCCCGCGTTGCCCGTGGGGCCGGGGTGGAGCTGGTTGTTCAGGATGAGGCCGCCGCCCACGCCCGTGGAGACGACCATGCACAGCGCGTTCGCGTGGCCCTGGGCCGCGCCCAGCCAGTGTTCGGCGGCGGTCATCGCCACGCCGTCCCCGGCCAGCACCGTCGGGAGCTCCGCCCCGCGCGCCGCGAGTTCCGCCTCGATCCGGGCCTGGACGGGGAACTCCCGCCACGCGCCGATGTTGACCGGGCTGACCGTGCCCCGCGAGGCGTCCACGGGGCCGGCGCTGCCGATCCCGCAGCGGACCGCCGTGGTCCACAGCGGTGACTCGGACAGCTCTGCGACGACCTCGGTCACCGCCGCCATGACCCCGTCCGCGTCGGTCCCGCGCGGGGTCGGGCGGCGGGTCGTGGCCGTCATGGTGCCGTCGGGGTGCACGAGCGCGCCGGCGATCTTCGTGCCGCCGATGTCGATGGCCACCGTCAGCCCGTCGGCCGCCGCGGCGGCGGCTCGCGGTGCGGGGAGGGGGGCGGTGGGGATGATCACTGTGGCGGCTCCAGGAAGGGGTCAGGATTCAGTATGCGCCGGGCGGCGGCGCCGGACTCCCGCGCTGCCTCGGACGTTCGCGCTGCGCGGGACTCCCGCGCGGCGCCGCACCTCCGCGGGGCGCCGCACCTCTGCGCGGCCCCGGCCGGCGCACTCCCCCCTGCCCGACCCGGCCGGCCTGTGCCCAGCCCGGCCGGCTCAGCCGCCGTGGGGTTCGGTGCGCGGGACGCTGACCGTCACCCGCAGCCCGTGCGGCGGGTTCGTCTCGTACGCGAGCGATCCGCCGCCCGCGGCGAGCAGGGCTCGGGAGATGGACAGGCCGAGCCCGGAGCCCTTCACGTTCTGGTGGCGGCCGCTGCGCCAGAACCGGTCGCCCACGCGGAGCAGCTCCTCCTCGGTGAGCCCCGGCCCGCGGTCGGCGACGACCACCTGCACGAGGCTTCCGGCCGCGGAGACCGACACCTCGACCTCCTCGTCCGCGGGCGTGAACTTCAGGGCGTTGTCGATGACCGCGTCCAGGGCGCTGGACAGGGCGACGGGATCCGCCCAGCCGGTGATGGCGCTGCGGCCCGTACCGGTGAGCCGGACGCCCTTCTCCTCGGCGTACGGGCGCCACGCGGTCACCCGTTCGGCCGCGAGCGCGCCGATGTCGGTGAGGCTGATCTCGGCGGAGGCGTGCTCGGCCAGCGCCAGGTCCAGCAGGTCGTCGAGGACCCGGGTCAGACGCTTGCCCTCGGCCCGCACGGAGGCGATCTCCTCGTTCCCCTCGGGCAGTTCGAGGGCGAGCAGCTCGATCCGCAGGAGCAGCGCCGCGAGGGGGTTCCGCAGCTGGTGGGAGGCATCGGCGACGAACGCCCGCTGCTGCTCCAGCACCTCTTCGACGTTGTCCGCCATCTCGTTGAACGAACGGGCCAGTCGCTGGAGTTCCGGCGGCCCGCCCGCGGCCGCGACCCTGGACTGCATGCGCCCGGTGGCGATGCCGTGGGCGGCCGCGTCGAGGGTCCGTACGGGCTTGAGCACCCAGCTGGTCAGCCTCAGGGCCGCGCCGAAGGCGACGAGCATGGCGGCGGCGAGCCCGGCCGCGATGAGCAGCCAGCCCCTCAGGATCCGGCCGCGCATCAGATCGGTGGGTGATTCGGTGGCGACGACGGCGACCACGTCCCCGTCGAGGACGACCGGTGAGGCGACGAGGAGTTTGCCGTGGGTCTGCCAGGGCCACACCTGCGGCGGGTCGTGGCTGCGCCGCCCGGCCAGCGCCGAGTCGAAGGCCTTGCGGCCCTCGCCGGTCTCGGGGAGCTGCCACCAGCCGGGCGCCCTGACCATGGCGTTGTCGTCGCGGTAGAAGATGCCGACGCGGATGCCGTAGAGCTCCTGGTAGCGGGCCAGTTCGAGCTGGAGGGTGTCGCGCCGCTCGTCGGCGCCGGTGGCCCCGGAGC
The DNA here is from genome assembly GCF_044762985.1 of Streptomyces sp. NPDC096339. Lineage (NCBI taxonomy): Bacteria > Bacillati > Actinomycetota > Actinomycetes > Kitasatosporales > Streptomycetaceae > Streptomyces > Streptomyces sp. NPDC096339. Next base: position 2,996 of record NZ_JBIWFI010000052.1, read on the forward strand.
CCTCGGCGTCGATGACGAACTGGGCGAGGGCCGCGAAGCGGGCGCTGTCGTCGATGCGGTCGACGACCACCCGCTGCTGCTGCGCGGCGGCCAGGCTCACGGCCAGCGGCAGACCGAGCGCGAGCAGTACGCCCGCCATGAGGATGACGAGCAGCGGGAGCAGTCGGGCGCGCACGGAGGGGTACCGCTAGGGGGCGGCCGGGGTGACGAGCCGGTAGCCCACCCCGCGGACGGTCTCGATGAGCGCGGGCATGCGCAGCTTCGAACGGAGCGAGGCCACGTGGACCTCCAGGGTGCGCCCGGTCCCCTCCCAGCTGGTGCGCCACACCTCGCTGATGATCTGCTCGCGGCGGAAGACGACCCCGGGCCGCTGGGCGAGCAGGGCCAGGAGGTCGAACTCCTTTCGGGTGAGCGGCACGTCGGCCCCGTCCACGCTGACCCGGCGGGTGGGCAGCTCGATGCTGACGGAGCCGAGGCGGACCAGGCCGGGGGTACCGCCGGCGACGGACTCCTCGGAGGCGCCGGTGCCGGTGCGCCGGGCCACGGCGTGGATGCGGGCGAGGAGTTCGCCGGTGTCGTACGGCTTGACCACGTAGTCGTCGGCGCCCATGTTGAGGCCGTGGATGCGGGAGCGTACGTCGGCCCGCGCGGTGACCATGATGACGGGCGTGGCGGTGCGCTTGCGGATCTTGCCGCAGACCTCGTAGCCGTCCTGGTCCGGCAGGCCGAGGTCGAGCAGGATGACCCCGTAGGGAGTGGCGCAGGGCGGGGCTCCGGCGGGCAGCAGCGCCTGCAGGGCCTCTTCGCCGTTGCGGGCATGGGTGACCTGGAAGCCGTGCCGGGCGAGGATCGCGGACAGGGCGGCGGCGACGTGGTCGTCGTCCTCGACGAGCAGCAGTCTCATGTCGTCCCCCTCTCCTTTTCTCGATCTTCACTTTCCGTGAGGGCCACCCTGCATCCCATGCGGATGCGGAGCCCCGCGTCAAGGGGGTTCCGCTCCGGCGCGCCTTCCGTTATCCACCCGGTACGAGCACATCACCGGCCACGCCGGTGCGGCACACGGAGCGTATCCGGGCGAGGCCGGATCGTTATGCTCAATTCTCCCTCAGATGTGATGACGGTGTGCTCGAGACGTCACTACTGTCCTGCCAACCGAGGAGGACGGAGCAAGAAGCCGATGAGCGGAGTATCAGTGGCCAAGGACGTGCAGGACGCGGTCCCCGCCGCGAACGACCTGGTCGTACTGAGCAACGTCAACAAGCACTTCGGCGCGCTGCACGTGCTTCAGGACATCGATCTGAGCATTGCCCGCGGTGAGGTCGTCGTGGTGATCGGTCCTTCGGGATCGGGCAAGTCCACGCTGTGTCGGACCATCAACCGCCTGGAGACGATCGACTCCGGCACCATCACGCTCGATGGCAAGGAACTGCCCTCGGAGGGCAAGGAGCTGGCCCGGCTGCGCGCCGACGTCGGCATGGTCTTCCAGTCGTTCAACCTGTTCGCGCACAAGACGGTGCTGCAGAACGTGATGCTCGGTCAGGTCAAGGTCCGCAAGACGGCCGCGGCCGCGGCCGAGCAGAAGGCCCGTGAGCTGCTGGACCGCGTGGGTGTCGGCTCGCAGGCCGACAAGTTCCCGTCGCAGCTCTCGGGTGGTCAGCAGCAGCGTGTGGCGATCGCCCGCGCCCTGGCCATGGAGCCGAAGGTGATGCTGTTCGACGAGCCGACCTCGGCGCTCGACCCGGAGATGATCAACGAGGTGCTGGAGGTCATGCAGCAGCTCGCCCGGGAGGGGATGACGATGGTCGTCGTCACGCACGAGATGGGCTTCGCCCGCTCCGCGGCCAACCGCGTCGTCTTCATGGCGGACGGGAAGATCGTCGAAGAGGCCGCGCCCGAGCAGTTCTTCAGCAACCCGCGCAGCGACCGGGCGAAGGACTTCCTGTCCAAGATCCTGCACCACTGAGGGTCTTCTCTGGTAGGCATCCCTAGGCGGATCCCTGCCGGAACAGATCCTGACCGGCCGTCATGCGCCGTTCGCGTCGCTCGTCGTTCAACAACGTCTCATCCGAGGGAAGTTCACATGAAGATTTCCAAGGCCGTTGCGGCCGCGGCCGCCGCCGTCGCTCTCGCCCTGACCGCGACCGCCTGTGGCGGCGGCAGCGACAAGTCCGCCAGTGACGCCGGCGCCTCCGGTGGCACCAAGAAGGACAAGATCGTCATCGGCATCAAGTTCGACCAGCCGGGCATGGGCCTCAAGACCCCCGACGGCAAGTTCACCGGTTTCGACATCGACGTCGCGAAGTACGTGGCCAAGGAGCTCGGCTACGAGCCCGACCAGATCGAGTTCAAGCAGGCCGTCAGCGCCGAGCGCGAGAACCTGATCAAGAACGGCGACGTGAAGCTGGTCGTCGGGACCTACACGATCAACGACAAGCGCAAGACGCAGGTCGACTTCGCCGGCCCGTACTTCCTGGCCCACCAGGACCTGCTGGTCCGCGCCGACGACAACTCGATCACCAAGGCCGAGGACCTCAACAAGAAGAAGCTCTGCTCGGTCACCGGCTCGACCTCGGCGCAGAACGTCAAGACCAAGCTGGCCCCCGAGGCCGACCTGCAGGAGTTCCCCGGCTACTCCGAGTGCCTCACCGGCCTGGAGAACAAGGCCGTGGACGCGCTGACCACGGACGACTCGATCCTGGCCGGCTACGCCGCGCAGGAGAAGAACAAGGGCAAGTTCAAGCTGGTCGGTCTGAAGCTCAGCAACGAGCCCTACGGCATCGGCCTGAAGAAGGGCGACACCGAGCTCCAGACCAAGGTCAACGCCGCCATCAAGAAGATGGTCGCGGACGGCGCCTGGCAGAAGGCCGTGGACTCGAACCTCGGCCCCGCCGGTTACAAGGCCGAGCCTGCCCCGCAGATCACCGAAGGCAGCTGATTCATCGGTGAGGAGCGTCGCCGCCCGCCTGTCACGGGCGGCGGCGCACCTCGCCGGCCATCCTGGGGAGAGCGCAGGGCAACGTGTTCGATTTTCTTGAGTCCGGGCAGTACGACGTGCTCGGAGCCTTCTGGGTGACGGTTCAGCTCACCCTCTACTCGGCCGTCGGGTCCCTGATCTGGGGCGTGCTGCTGGCCGGCATGCGGGTCAGCCCGGTCCCGCTGATGCGAGCCTTCGGCACCGGGTACGTCAATACAGTGCGCAACATCCCGCTGACCCTCCTGATCCTCGGCTGCGCGCTGGGCCTTTACCAGACCCTGGGAATCACGCTCGCCGGCGACGGCTCCAAGGAGATCAACTTCCGCCTCGCGATCCTGGGCCTGATCGCCTACACCGGCACGTTCGTCTGCGAGGCGCTGCGCTCGGGCATCAACACCGTGCCCGTGGGCCAGGCCGAGGCCGCCCGCGCGCTGGGGCTGAGCTTCTTCCAGGTGCTCCGGCTGATCGTGCTCCCCCAGGCCTTCCGGGCGGTCGTCGGACCGCTCGCCAACGTACTGATCGCCCTCACCAAGAACACCACGGTGGCGGCGACCATCGGCGTGGCCGAGGCGGCCCTGCTGATGAAGGAAATGCTGGAGAACGAAACGCAGGCGCTCTTCGCGGTCTTCGCCGTCTTCGCCTTCGGCTTCGTCGTGCTTACCCTGCCCACCGGCCTGCTGCTGGGCTGGGTGGCCAAGCGAGTGGCGGTGAAGCGATGAGCTCCGTTCTGTACGACGCCCCCGGCCCCAAGGCCAAGATCCGCAACTGGATCTACACCGTCGTCTTCGTGGTGGTCGTCGGCCTGGTCCTGTGGTGGGCCCTCGGCCTCATGGCCGAGAAGAACCAGCTCGACGCCGACAAGTGGAGCCCGTTCGTCACCGACAGCCAGGTCTGGACGACGTTCCTGCTGCCCGGCCTCGGTGAGACCCTCAAGGCCGGCCTGATCGCCATGGTGATCGCGCTGCCGCTCGGCGCGCTCCTCGGCATCGCCCGGCTCTCGGACCACGCGTGGGTGCGCGTCCCGGTCGGCACGGTCGTGGAGTTCTTCCGCGCCATCCCGGTCCTGATCCTGATGATCTTCAGCTCCGCGCTGTACGTCATGCTCGGCACGGTCAGCTCCGACCTGCGGCCCCTGTACGCGGTGGTCACCGGCCTGGTGCTGTACAACGCCGCGGTCATCGCCGAGATCGTCCGGGCCGGCATCCTGTCGCTGCCCCGCGGCCAGACCGACGCGGCCAAGGCGATCGGCATGCGCAAGGGCCAGATCATGACGTACGTCCTGGTCCCGCAGGCCGTCACGGCGATGCTGCCCGCGCTGGTCAGCCAGCTCGTGGTGATCCTCAAGGACACCGCGCTCGGCGGCGCCTTCCTGGGCTTCGCCGACCTGATGTCGATGAACCGGCAGATCTCCGCGAACTACAGCAACACCATCGCGACCATGGTCGTGATCGCGCTGATCTACATCGCCGTGAACTTCACCCTGACCACCCTGGCCTCGTGGCTGGAGAAGCGGCTGCGTCAGTCGAAGAAGGGCACGGGCGCCGTGGTCGAGGCCGACGTGGCCGAGGTCGACGCGGGCGGCGCGGCGGGCGTGGGCAAGGCTCCCTGACGCCCGGTCAGTACACTGGCGTGACATGTGTGGTGCGGCGGAAGTCATCCGCCGCACCACACGGCGTTGTCCCGACCTGTGTCACTTGACGCAGGCACCTCCAGTGGGTTGCATACGTTCTGTGATCACATACCGGACACCGGGAGCCACATCATGGACCCGGTGATCGTCGTCGGCGCGGGCCCCGTCGGGCTGTCCCTGGCCCTCGCCCTGGCCGGCCAGGGCGTGCCCTCCGTCGTGCTCGACGAAGGCCCCGGCAAGGAGGAGATCCGCCCCGCCCGCACCGTCGTCCTGCACGCGGACACGGCCGCCATGGCGCACCGGCTGGGCTGTACGACGCTGCGCGACGAAGGGGCGTACTACGCGGCCTGGCGCACCGTGCGCCGCGGCCGGCCCGCCCAGCGGGTCACCTTCGAGGAGCACCCGGCGCCCCTGCACGTGCCGCAGCACGCCCTGACGCGTGGACTGCGCGACTCCGCCGCCGCGCACCCGCTCGTCCAAGTGGTCACCGACAGCAAACTGGACTCCCTGGAGCAGGACGGGCGGGGGGTCACCGCGCACACCCGGGGCGCCGAGACCACGTGGTGGCGCGGGAGTTACCTGGTCGGCTGCGACGGCGCCCGCTCCACCGTCCGCAAGCTCCTCGGCATCCGCTTCCCCGGCCGCACCGCCGTGGAACGGCACGCCGTGGCCGCGCTGCGCACCGAACTGCCCTGGCCCGGCGAGGCCCTGCTGCACCGCAACCCGCCCTCCGGCCCCGCCGAGGTCACCTCGCGGCCGCTCGCCGACGGGGTGTGGCGGCTGGACTGGCTGCTCCCGGCCCGCGGCGAACTCGTCACCCCCGACGCACTCGTGACCCTGATCCGGGACACCCTCGCGGTGTGGTGCGGCGGCACGACTCCCCCGTACGACCTCCTCGACACGGGCGTCCACACCCTGCACCACCGCCTCGCCCGGCGCTGGCGCGACGGCCGCGCCTTCCTCGCCGGGGACGCCGCGCACCTGCTGGGCGCGCTCGGCACCCAGGGCGTCGAGGAGGGGCTGCGGGACGCGGAGAACCTGGCCTGGAAACTGTCCCTGGCCTGGCACCAGGGTGCCTCCGAGGAACTCCTCGACAGCTACGAGGGCGAGCGGCGCACCGCGGTCGCCGCCCGGCTGCGCGCGGCCGACCAGGCGATGCCCACGCTGCGGGCCGGGGGCGCGCTGCGCACCTACCTGCCGGGGGCCGCGCGTTCCGCCGAGACCCTGCTCACCGACGGCCACCTGGGGCGGGGGCCGCTGGGCGCGGAGCCGACGTACGCCCCTCCGATGGCCGTACGGGAGGTCCCGACGGCCACGGAGCCCGGGGGCCCGGTCGCCAACGTCCCGGTGACCGCGCCCGACGGCTCGACGGTGCCGCTGCGCGACCTGCTGGGGCAGGGCCGACTGCTGGTGGTGCTTGTCGCTCCGGGCACCGGGGTCTGGGACCGCCGCCACTGGCTGGGCGCCGGGCTGATGCCCCGGCTCGCGGCGGCGGTGAGCGCCCTGCCGGTCCGCACCGATCTGCTGGTCGCGGACGGCTACCCGGGGGCGCCGGCGCACACCGTGCTCCTCGTACGACCGGACGGGCACCTGGCCGCGACCTTCGCGGGGGTCCGCCCGGCGGAGCTGTACGAGGCGGCGGACGCGGTCCGCGCGGGTGCGCCCTCGGCGCGGCCCGCGCCTCCCCAGGCGACGGCTCCTGCCACGACACCGACATCCGTGGTCGATTGACCGTTTCCGGGACCGCGTGGTTCACTCGCCAAATGACCGGCAACGACGTACGCCTGTGGCGGAGGGTCCATATGGACCTGCTCCGCTATGCGGGCTGCGTGTGTCGCCCTTCCTGCTGATTCGCCCTTACGCCCCTGCGCGCCCCGTGCCGTCCACCGGCCCGCGCGCACTTCCGCGAACCCAGGAACGGTCAACCTCCATGTCTGCACCCTCGTTCTCCCCTGCCTCCACCGAAGTGGCCGGCCCGACGGCCGCCGAGCTCCTCGCGTTCGCGCTGCGCACCGCGGCCGACCGCGATGTCGTCGCCGCGCTCCCCCTCGACCCCGAGGGGCGTACCTGGATCCGGCTGGACGGGCCGGGCGGCAGCGAGGCCTGGCTGATCGGCTGGCCGCCGGGCACCGGCACCGGCTGGCACGACCACGCCGAATCGCGGGGCGCGTTCGCCACCGCGCGGGGCCGGCTGACCGAGCACTCGCTGTCCGTACGGCTCCCCTCGGAAGGCTGGCAGTCCCTGCACCTGGCCTCGGGCGTGGACCGCAGTCGGCGGCTGGGCGCGGGCGCCGGGCGGGCCTTCGGGGAGCACCACGTGCACGAGGTCCTCAACGAGTCCACGACCGAGCACGCGATCTCCGTACACGCCTACTACCCGCCGCTCCCGCTGATCCGCCGCTACAGCCGCAGCGGCCCGGTGCTGCACCTGGAGCACGTCGAGCGCCCGGCGGACTGGCAGTGAGCGCCCCGGTCGGCATCGACGAGCTGCTGGAGCGGGTCCGCGCGGGCTACACCCGTGTCGACGCGCAGGAGGCGTACGAGGCCTCCCGCGCGGGCGCGCTCCTCGTGGACATCCGCTACCAGGCGCTGCGCGAGCGCGACGGCCTGATCCCGGGGGCGCTGGTGGTGGAGCGCAACGAACTGGAGTGGCGGCTGGACCCGCAGGGCAGCCACCGCGCGGCCGAGGCGACGAGTCACGACCTCCAGGTGGTCGTGATCTGCAACGAGGGCTACGCGTCCAGCCTCGCGGCGGCCTCCCTGCACGCGCTTGGGCTCCACCGGGCGACGGATCTGACCGGCGGTTTCCAGGCCTGGCGCACGGCGGGCCTGCCGGTCACTCTTCCCTGACGCCCCCTCCGCGCCGGCCGCGCCGGGGCCTGGCCGGCGGCGGGTGCGGGTCCCGCTGCGCGGAGCGGGTCCCCTACCCGCCCTTCCACCGTTCCCCGGGGCTCCGCCCCGGACCCCGCGCCTCAAACGCCGGCGGGGCTGGAATTGCCCTGCGGGCAATCCAGCCCCGCCGGGCGGGAACTCCAGCCCCGCCGGCGTTTGAGGCGCGGGGGTCCGGGGGCAGCGCCCCCGACAACGGTGCCGCACCCGGACCGGCACCGGCACCCCCCGGCCGGCTACGCCTTGGCCGTGGCCACGTCCACCGGCCGCACCCGGAGCGCCACCCTCCCCGGGAGGGAAGTCGCCACGAGGGCCAGAAGCCCGGCCACCCCCACCACCACCGCGTAGGCCACCGGCAGGACCGCCGGCGCGGCCACGCCCGTCATGCCCACGCTGAACGCGGTCAGCACGGCCAGCGCGATTCCGGACCCCAGCACCGCCCCGATCAGCAGTACGGAGAGGGCCTCCGTCCGCAGCATCCGCAGTACCTGCCGCCGCTGCGCCCCCGCGAGCCTCAGCATCGCGAACTCCCCCACCCGCTCGGCGGTGGACATCGCGAGGGTGTTGACCACCGCGATCGCGGTGAAGGCCAGCACCAGCCCCATAGCCAGCAGGTTGATCTCGGCTCCGGCGTCCTGCCGCTCGGCGCGTGCCGCGTCGGCGTCCGCCGCGGACAGCACGGCCACTCCCGGGTAGGCCTTCACCGCCCCGGCGAGCCGCTCGCGCCCCGTACCCGCTCCCGGCTCCGTCGCCACCAGCACGTTGCTCGCGAGCGGGTTGTCGACGTGCGCGGCGACGAGGCCGTGCGGCAGCGTCAGGTCCCCGAAGCCCAACCCCCGGGCGTACACGGCGGCGACCTTCAGCGTGACCGGGGTTCCGTCGCCGAGCGTCAGCTCCAGCGGGCTGCCCGGCTTCAGGCCGAGTTGGTCGGCGGCGAGTTCGCTCACCGCCGCGTCGCCCTCCCCGAAGCCGGCCAGGCTGCCGCCGGTGACCTCGGGGTCCCAGGTCCGGGTCAGGCCCGCAGGGGTCACGCCCTGTGCGGCGTACTTCGCGAGGCCCACCCGTACGGAGGTGTGGACGATCTCGGTGGCTGCCGCGACTCCGGGCGTACGGCGGATCTTTTCGGCGGCCTCCGGGGTGACGCCCGGACCCTGCGCCGCCAGCACCCAGTCGGCCCGGATGCCCTCGCGGGCCTGCGTCCGGGCCGCGTCCCCGAGGGTCGGGGTGATGAAGAGCACGGTGCAGGTCATGCCGACCAGCAGGGCGAGCGGGGTGACGGCGGAGGCCATGCGGGTGGCGTTGCCGCGCAGGTTCGCGCCCGCCAGGCGGCCGCACGCCCCCGTCAGCTTCAGCGGACCCGCGAGCAGCGCCGTGGCACCTCGTACGAGCAGCGGCCCGAGCAGGGAGACCGCCCCGGCGAGGACCACCACGGCCAGGAAGGTCACCGGGGTGGAGGCCGGCTCGGTGCGCAGCGAGCCGAGTACGACGACCAGCACCGCGCCGCCGGCCAGCAGGAGCAGCCCGAAGACGGTACGGAGCCGGCGCGGCCGGGCCGTCTCGACGGCCGCTTCGGCGAGTGCTTCGGCGGGGCGGATCCGGGAGATGCGCCGACCGGTGATCCGTGCGGCGGCCCAGGCGCCGAGCAGGCTCGCCGCGACGGCGGCGAACATGGGGAAGATTCCGGCGGTGCGCTCCAGGGAGGCCGGGACGACCCCGCTGTCGACGAACCGGCCGTACAGCCAGGCTGCGAGCGGCAGTCCGGCGAAGGCCCCGGCGATGCCCGCGGCCAGGCCGACGAGCAGGGCCTCGCGTCCGATCAGCTGCCGCAGCTGGCGGGAGGTCGTGGCGATGGCCCGCAGGAGGGCGAGTTCGCGGTAGCGCTGCTGGACGGAGAGGGAGAAGGTGCCGACGACGACGAGGATCGCGACGAGGAGCGAGGTGCCGCCCATCGCACCGCCCATGGACACCAGCTTGGTCCGTGCTCCGGCGGCGTCGAGGAACTCGACGGGGCCGCGCTCGTCCCCGGTGCTGACCTGCGCCCCGGTGCCGCGCAGGGCTTGCTCGACCCGTCCTGCCAGCTCGGCGGCGTTCACACCGGGCGCGGGGAGGACCCCGATGGCGCTGATCCGTCCGGCGCGGGCGGCGAGCAGCTGGGCCTCGGTATCGCCGAAGAAGAGCGCGCTCTGCTGGGCGAGGTCCCCGTGGGCTCCCTGTGCGATGCCGCTGACCTGGTACGTCTTCGGCTCGCCGGTCGCCTGCACGGTCAGCTGCGAGCCGGCCTTGAGCCCTGCGCGGGCGGCGAGCGCCCGGTCGACGACGACCTCCCCGCCGCCCTGGGGTGCGCGGCCCTCCACGAGCGTGAAGGGGGTGAGTGCGGCGGAGGTCCAGGCGTGGCCGTACGAGGGCTTCGGCTCGCCGGGGGTCTTGACGAGCGGGACGGCCTGGAAGGTGAGCTCGGGCACGGCCCGCTCGACTCCGGGCACGGCGCGGACCGTGTCCAGGGTGGTGGCGGGCAGCCAGGCCCGCTCGGCGACGGGCTTCGCCTTGTGCTTCGTCTTCGTCTTGCCCTTCTTCTCCTTGACCGTGGTCTCGTGGACGTTCTGGTCGGCGGAGACGAGGACCGGCGTGGCGGCGTAGCGCTCGGTGCCGATCTTTCCGCGGAGTCCCGTTTCCAGGAGGGTGCCGCAGGCGGTGACGAGGGCGGCCGCGCAGAGGAGCGCGACGAAGGCGCCGAGGAAACCGGCTTTGCGGTCCCTGATGGTCCGAAGGGCGTAACGCAGCATCATGCGGTCAACTCTGGCGCCGGGCCCGCCTCCTGACATTGGCGCGTCCCGGCGTCCGCACCCGGGGGTTACCCCCACCCCGGGCGCACCGGATCACTCCCCCGGATACCCGAGCTCGTCGGTGTCATCGGTGTCGTGGGGTTCCTGGCCTTCCGCCTCCAGGGCGCGGCGGACCACCCGCAGGGCCATGCCCTCCGGGTATCCCTTGCGCGCGAGCATCCCTGCGAGGCGCCGGATCCTCTTGTCACGGTCCAGCCCCCGGGTGGCGCGGAGCTTGCGCTCCACGAGCTCCCGGGCGGTCTCCTCCTCCTGGTCGGAGTCCAGCTGCTCCAGGGCCTCCTCGACGAGGGTGGCGTGCACCCCCTTGGTGCGGAGTTCCTGGGCGAGCGCGCGGCGGGCCAGGCCCCGGCCGCGGTGCCGGGACTCGACCCAGGCCCCGGCGAAGGCGGCGTCGTCGATCAGGCCCACCTCCTCGTACCGGGAGAGGACCTCCTGCGACACCTCCTCGGGGATGCCCCGCTTGTGCAGGGCGTCCGCGAGCTGGCGCCGGGTGCGCGCGCTCCCGGTGAGCAGACGCAGGCAGATGGCCCGCGCCTGCTCCTCGGGGCTCTGGGGCGGCAGCTCCTGGCGGCCCTCACGGCCGCCCCGGCTACCGCCGCCCCTTTCCTGCTCCCGCACGGGTCAGCTCTTGGACGCGGCGGCCTTGGCCGTCGTCTTGGCCTTCGTCGCCGGCGCGGGCACGGCTGCCGCAGCGTCGGCCGACGCTGCGGCCGCCTCGTCACCCGCGCCGTCCGTGGCGTCCTTGCGCACGCCGACGCCCAGCTTCTCCTTGATCTTCCGCTCGATCTCGTTGGCGAGATCCGGGTTGTCCTTGAGGAAGTTGCGGGCGTTCTCCTTGCCCTGGCCGAGCTGGTCGCCCTCGTACGTGTACCAGGCGCCGGCCTTGCGGATGAAGCCGTGCTCCACGCCCATGTCGATCAGGCCGCCCTCGCGGCTGATGCCCTGGCCGTAGAGGATGTCGAACTCGGCCTGCTTGAACGGCGGCGCGACCTTGTTCTTCACGACCTTGCAGCGGGTGCGGTTACCGACCGCCTCCGTGCCGTCCTTCAGGGTCTCGATACGGCGGATGTCGATGCGCACCGAGGCGTAGAACTTCAGCGCGCGGCCACCGGTCGTGGTCTCGGGCGAGCCGAACATCACACCGATCTTCTCGCGGAGCTGGTTGATGAAGATCGCGGTGGTCTTGGACTGGTTGAGCGCACCGGTGATCTTCCGGAGCGCCTGGCTCATCAGACGGGCCTGGAGACCCACGTGCGAGTCGCCCATCTCACCCTCGATCTCGGCGCGCGGCACGAGGGCCGCCACGGAGTCGATGACGATCAGGTCGAGGGCGCCGGAGCGGACGAGCATGTCCACGATCTCCAGCGCCTGCTCACCGGTGTCCGGCTGCGACAGGATGAGGTTGTCGGTGTCGACGCCGAGGGCCTTCGCGTACTCGGGGTCGAGCGCGTGCTCGGCGTCCACGAAGGCGACGGTGCCGCCGGCCTTCTGCGCGTTGGCCACGGCGTGCAGGGTCAGGGTCGTCTTACCGGAGGACTCCGGGCCGTACACCTCGATCACGCGGCCGCGGGGCAGCCCGCCGACGCCGAGCGCGATGTCCAGCGCGGTCGACCCGGTGGGGATGACCTCGATGGGGTCGTTCGGCTTGTCGCCGAGGCGCATGACCGCACCCTTGCCGAATTGCCGTTCAATCTGTGCGAGCGCGGCGTCGAGAGCCTTCTCGCGGTCGGTGCCTGCCATGGGTTCCACCCGGTTTGCTTGAGTCGATCGCTTCACGCCATTGACGCTAATGCCTGCCACTGACAATGCGCCTCCACGACCGTTTCGGCTGTGGATAACCCATCAGAATGGATGTTCGATTTCCCTGTCAAGCGAGCCACGCCCGCACCGGCGAACGGCGCCCCAGGGCAGAATCCAGGCCTGTGATCATCAGCGAGCGCGAACTCAACCGGGCCACCCTCAGCCGCCAGCTGCTGCTGGAGCGTGAGCCACTGACCGTTCCCGACGGGCTGCGGCGCGTGGTCGCCCTCCAGGCCCAACACCCTGCCTCGCCCTACGTGGCCCTGTGGAACAGACTCGCCGGATTCACCCCCGCGGAACTCGACGCCGCCTTCCGCGGGCGGTCGGCGGTCAAGGCGACCCTGATGCGGATCACGCTGCACGCCGTGCACGCCGAGGACTATCCGGCCTTCCGCGCCGCGATGCGGCCCACGCTGTACGCCTCCCGGCTCGGCGGCCGCTTCGCCGCCGCCGGGCTGACCCCCTCCGACGCGGACGCACTCCTGCCGGACCTGCTGGCCTTCGCCCGGCGGCCGCGGACCTCGGCGCAGATGCAGGCGTGGACCGGGGAGCGGGTCGGCGCGGAGCGGAAGGACGCGGCGTGGTGGGGGCTGAAGGGGTACGCGCCGCTGCACCACGCCCCGACGGACGCGCCGTGGTCGTTCGGGGACCGCCCGTCCTTCGTCGCGGCCGGGCCCGGCGAAGGCTCCTCCGCGGACGTTCCCGCGAGCCGCGCCGTGGACCCGTACGCCCTGCGCACCCTGGTCCTGCGCTACCTGGCGGGGTTCGGGCCCGCTTCCGTCGCGGACGTCGCGCAGTTCGCCATGGTGCAGCGGGCACCCGTACGCGAGGCGCTCCGCGCCCTGGACGGCGCCGTCGAGGAGCTCCGGGGGCCGGACGGCGTGACGCTGTACGACCTTCCGGGCGCCTCCCGGCCGCCCGCCGAGACCCCCGCTCCGCCCCGGCTCATGGCCATGTGGGACAGCATCCTGCTGGCCTACGCCGACCGCGGCCGGGTGATACCCCCGGACTACCGCCCGCTGGTGATCCGGCGCAACGGCGACGTACTGCCCACCCTGCTGGTGGACGGCCACGTCGCCGGCGTGTGGCGGCCGACGGACCGCGGCGTCGAGGCCACGGCGTTCCACCCCCTCGCGCCCGCCGTCTGGGACGGGCTCGCCGAGGAGGCCCGGTCACTGACCGCCTTCCTCGGCGACCGCGAGCCGGCGGTCTACGGCCGCTACCACCACTGGTGGGCGAAGCTTCCGGAGGCCGAGGTGCGGATGCTGTGAGGCCGTGCCCCGTCCGGCCCGCCCGGTCAGGGGGAGAGCGCGGTTCCGAGCGAGGCCGCGCCGATGGGTTTCGGCGCGCCCTCCTCGTAGAAGACGTCGAGCGCCGTGATCGTGAAGCCCGCCTCCTTCAGCATGCCGACGGTCGGCCGGGTGAGGTGACAGCCTCCGAAGAGACGCTTGTTGAGCGGTTCGAGCCGTCGCTGCCACCGGCGCACTCGCTCGTCCTCCTCCGGGGCGAGGCCGTGTTCGACGAAGTGCAGGGTCCCTCCGGGCTTCAGTACGCGCCGCAACTCCCGCAGGGCCGCTCCCGGGTCGGGGACGGTGCACAGGGTCCAGGTGCACAGGGCGGTGTCGAAGGCGCTGTCCTCGAAGGGAAGTGACTGGCCGTCGAGTCCGGCCCGCCGCACCGGGATCCGCGAGGCCTTCACGCGGTCGGCGGCCAGTTCCCACCCGAGGTCGGAGGGTTCGACGGCGGCCACGCCCGTCACCTCCGGCGGATAGAAGGGGACGTTGTGTCCCGAGCCGAATCCGATCTCCACGACCTCGCCCCGCAGGCCCTCGCAGACCCGGCGGCGCAGCGGCCGTGCCTGCTTGACCCCGCAGGCGAGGTTGATGATCCGCGGCAGGATCCGTTCTCCGTAGAACCCCATCTCGGCCTCCGTGTCCGTTTCAGCATGGCACCGCGGGCCCCCGGATGCCCGCCGTCGCCGCACGTCCCGGACAATCGTGGATCCGCATCGGTCTTGAGGGGACGGCAGTACGTGAACAGGGTGGGGAACGGGAAGGCGCGCCGTACGGCGGCGGTCGCGCTCGGGACGGCGGCGGTGCTGGCCGGGGCCGTGGCGTGCGGTGGGGCGGGCGGGTCGGACGGGGACGCCAAGGCCACGGCGGCGCCCACGAACACGGCCACGACCGCGACCGCGACGGCCGGCGGCCCCGCGGGGCCGGGCGCCGAGCGGCTCAAGGCCATGGCGCTCACCGCGGGCGAGAAGGCGGGGCGGTACGAGGCCTCGGAGCCGATCCTGGACGAGCCGATGAGCGAGCTGTACGACGCGCAGCCGGCGGCCTGCGGGCCGCTGACCAGCCTCGGCAAGGCCGGCCACACGGCCCAGGCCTACGCCAAGACCGGTGTGCCCGGGGAATGGCAGGCGGTCGACACCGAGATCCTGCTGCGCTCGTACGCGGACGGCGGTGCGGCCTCGGCGATGAAGAGCCTGGCCGAGGCCGGCCGGCAGTGTGCGGGCGGGTACACCGAGGAGCGCGGCCTCGCGACGGCGAAGGTCCTCAGGGTGGAGCCGGTCAAGGCTCCCGCGCTGGGCGACGAGGCGCTCGCCTACCGCATCGTGACGCAGGACGTGAAGGACAAGGAGATCTCGCTCTACGACTACCTGACGGTGATCCGCTCCGGGTCGGTGACCGTCTCCTTCCGGTCGGACGTCATCGACACGAAGGACTTCGGCGGGGTGCCCGAGGAAGTGGTCGCGGCCCAGTGGGAGAAGTTCTCGAAGGCCGGGGGCGCGGCCGCGGGCGCGGGGGCGGGCGCGGGCTCGTAATCGCCCACCGACCACGAAGTGACAACCGGCGGTTGACAGTCTCTGACTGTCAACCTAGGGTTGCACCTATGACGAACCCTTCGGTGGAACCCGTTCGCATGACCAATCCGGTCCGCCTCGACGATCTGATCGCGGCCATCAACAAAGTCCACACCGACCCCCTGGAACAGCTCAGCGACGCCGTCGTCGCCGCCGAGGCGCTCGGGGAGGTCGCCGACCACCTCATCGGCCACTTCGTGGACCAGGCCCGCCGCTCCGGCGCCTCCTGGACCGACATCGGCCGCAGCATGGGCGTCACCCGCCAGGCCGCCCAGAAGCGCTTCGTCCCCAAGGCCGACAAGGAGGGCGACGCCGCCCTCGACCCCAACGCGGGCTTCGGCCGCTTCACCCCCCGCGCCCGCAACGTCGTCGTGACCTCGCAGAACGAGGCCCGCGCCGCCGGCAGCCCCGAGATCGGCACCGCGCACCTGATCCTGGGCCTGCTCGCCGAGCCCGAGGGCCTCGCGGCCCTCGCCCTGCGCGCCCAGGGAGTCGCGGAGCAGGACGTCCGCGCCGCCGCGACGGCAGCGCTGCCCCCGGGCCGGGAGGACCTTCCCGCCCTCATCCCCTTCGACGCGTCCGCGAAGAAGGCCCTGGAGCTCACCTTCCGCGAGGCCCTGCGCCTGGGCCACGCCTACGTCGGCACCGAGCACGTCCTGCTCGCGCTGCTGGAGCAGGAGAACGGGGAGGGCGTGCTCAGCGGTCTCGGCTTGGACAAGGACGCCGTCGAGGCGGCCGTCACCGAAGCCCTGGCATCCGTACTCGGCGGCGCGGACGGTCCGTAGCGGCGGCCGCGCCCTCCGTCAGCTCGTACCGCTTCACGTACGCACCGAGGAAGGCCTGCAGCGTGGCGACGGCCGGGATCGCGATGAGCGCCCCGACCGCGCCCAGCAGGGCGGTGCCCGCGATGACCGATCCGAAGGCCACGGCCGGGTGGATGTCGACGGTCCTCGACGTCAGCTTCGGCTGGAGTACGTAGTTCTCGAACTGCTGGTAGATCACCACGAAGCCGAGGACGTACAGCGCGTACCAGGGATTGACGGTGAAGGCGATCAGCATCGGCAGCGCGCCCGCCAGGTAGGTGCCGATGGTGGGGATGAACTGGGAGACGAGCCCCACCCACACCGCGAGCGCGGGCGCGTACGGCACTCCGAGGACCACCAGCACGATGTAGTGGGCGATGCCGGAGATCAGCGCCATCAGCCCGCGCGAGTAGAGGTACCCGCCGGTCTTGGCGACGGCGATCTCCCAGGCCCGCAGCACCTCGGACTGCTTGGCGGGCGGC
This sequence comes from Streptomyces sp. NPDC096339, assembly GCF_044762985.1. Classification (NCBI taxonomy): domain Bacteria; kingdom Bacillati; phylum Actinomycetota; class Actinomycetes; order Kitasatosporales; family Streptomycetaceae; genus Streptomyces; species Streptomyces sp. NPDC096339. Next base: position 19,280 of record NZ_JBIWFI010000052.1, read on the forward strand.
AGTACGGAGCACAGCGCGCGGCGCAGCCTCGGTCCGTCGGCGGCGAAGTAGAAGGAGAAGAGCCCGATCGTCAGCAGCCTGAAGAGTCCGCCGAGCACGGTGGCGGACACGTCGAGCACGCCGGTCGCGCTGTTCTGCACGTACTTGCGCAGCCAGTCGGAGCGCAGCAGGCTCTCCTGGATCTCCAGCCGGGAGAGCTCGGTGTGGAAGGTGGAGTTGATCGAGTCGATCACCGAGTCGAGGTAGCGGGGGAAGCCCTCGACCATCTCGACGATCTGCCCGGCCAGCATGGAGCCGAGCAGGGCGAGGAATCCGGCGGCCGCGACGAACACCCCGAGGAACACCAGGAAGGTGGCGAACCCGCGGCGCATGCCGCGGGCCGCCATCCTGGCCACCGCGGGTTCGATCGCGAGCGCGAGGAAGAACGCGATCAGGATGTTGACGAGCAGGCCGATCAGCTGGTGGAAGGCCCAGCTGCCGAGCTGGAAGCAGGCGACGAGGGCCAGTACGAGGACCACCGCGCGCGGCAGCCAGCGCGGCATCCGCGCCTCGTCCCCACCGGGGGCCGCGCCGCCCGGCGGGCTCCCGTACCCACCGGCGCGGCCTCGCGGCCCGGGCATGCGGGGGTGCGCCGCGTGCGCGTCGGCCGCACTCCCGCCGGCCGGGCCGTCGGTGCCCGCCGGGGCGGCAGCCGGTGTCGGCACCGCCCGCCCGGGCGAGGGTGCGCCCTCGGCGCCTGGGGACTGGTCGGTGTTGTCTTCGGTGGCTGCCACCCGGCCAAGTCTGGCCCACCCGTGGCCCGGAGCACGAAACGGTGGCCGAGCCGCGGGGCGTCAGCGCAGCGAGGCGGGTACGTCCATCGCCGAACACACGGCGCGCCACACGTCCTTGGTCTCCCAGCCCGCGTCCAGCGCCTGGTGGACGGTCCGCCCGCCGAGCTCCGTCATGACGTGGTCCCGCGCGAAGGAGTCGGCGTAGCCCTCGCCGAAGTGCTCCGCCATCCGCTCCCAGAAAATCGTCAACCGCATGCCCCCAGTATCCCGCCCCGGGAGAGTGCACCGGTCGCGTTCGTCCCTCCACCGTGCGTCACGGCGTCCTACGTTGCACGCATGCCCGGAGACGAAGGTCCTTCGCCGACCTCACCGACCCCACTGGCCCGCGCGGAGCAGTTCATCTGGCTCACGGCCCGGGTCCTGGAGCAGCGGCGGTTCGCGTTCCACTTCCTCGGCGGCGACGCCGACGCGGTGGACACCGCCCTCGGCTCCTACCTGAACGGCGACGGCGGCTACGGCCACGCCCTCGATCCGGATCTGCGCGGTCCGCTCAGCCAGCCCCTGCACACCGCGCACGCGCTGCGGGTGCTGGACGGTCTGGGCCGGTGCGGCGGGCAGCGCATCGAGCGGCTCTGCCGCCACCTGACCCGGGTGTCCACCCCGGAGGGTGCGCTTCCGGTGGTCTTCCCGGCCCCGCGCTGCTATCCGGCGGCGCCGTACCACCCGGTGCACGACGATCCGCCGGGCGAGCTGGTGACCACGGGCCCGGTGGTCGGGGTGCTGCACCGCAACCAGGTCTGGCACGCGTGGCTGTTCCGGGCCACGGACTTCTGCTGGGACCGGGTCGAGAGCCTGCGCCACGCGCATCCGTACGAGCTCCAGGCCGCGGTGGCCTTCCTGGACGGCGCGCCCGACCGGGCCCGCGCGGCGGCGGCCGCGGACCGGCTCGGGCGGCTGGTGCGCGAGCGGGGGCTCGCCGTGCTCGATCCGGGGCGGTGCGAGGAGTACCCGCTGGCCCCCGGCTACGCGCCGGGCGAGCGGCTGTTCCCGTACGACTACGCGCGGCGGCCCGAGTCCCTGGCGCGGGGCTGGTTCACCGACGAGGAGCTGCGCCGCTCGCTGGACTTCCTGGCGGCCGAGCAGCAGCCGGACGGGGGCTGGCCGGTGCGCCGCAGGGCCTGGGCGCCGGGCAGCTCGCTGGAGCGGCGGCCGATCGCGACGCTGGAGGCCCTGCTGACGCTGCGGGCGTACGGGCGCCTGCCGGCGCCGGTCAGCCGCCCAGGGCCCGGACGCCCGCGGTGACGACGACGGCGGCCGCGACCACGAGCAGGAACGGGGCCCGCAGCAGCAGTGCGAGTCCGGCGGCGGCGAGCCCGGCGGCCCGCGCGTCGAGGACGAGCTCGTGCCCGGTGGCGAAGGTCTGCTGGGCGGTGAGCGCGGCGAGCAGGGCGACCGGGAGCAGCGCGGAGAGCTTGCGCACCAGCGGCCGTTCCAGGGCCCCGGCGGGGACGAGGAGTCCGGCGAGCTTGACGGCGTAGCAGCCGAGGACGGTGATGCCGATGGCGATCCACACGTTCATGCCGTTCACGAGCGGCGTCCCTTCATCCAGAGCACGACGGGGGCGGCGAGGGCCGCGATCAGCACGGGCACGCCCGCGGGCAGCACCGGGAGGAATCCGAGTCCCAGCACGAGCGCGAGGGCGGCGACGGCCCGTTCGGTGGCGGTCTTCAGCATCGGAGCGAGGAGGGCCAGGAACACGGCGGGCCCGGCGGCGTCCAGTCCCCACGCGTTGGTGTCGCCGATGGCTTCGGCGCCGAGCGCGCCGAGCAGGGTGGTGAGGTTCCACAGCACGTAGAGGGCGAGCCCCGTGACGCCGAAGCCGAGCCGGGCCGACCTGCGGTCCTGCTGCGCGAGTGCCACGGCGGTGGTCTCGTCGATCACCCAGTGCGCGGCGAAGGGGCGCAGTGCGCGCGGCAGCGCGAGCAGCTGCGACAGCCTCAGGCCGTAGAAAGCGTTCCGGGTCCCGAGGAAGAAGGCCCCGGCGGCGGCGGTGAAGGGGTTGCCGCCCGCGGCCAGCGCTCCGACCAGCGCGAACTGGGAGGCGCCGGTGAAGACGAGCAGGCTGAGCACGCAGGCCTGGAGGGTGCTGATCCCGGCCCCGGCGGCGGTCACCCCGAAGGCGAACCCGGACAGCCCGACGGCCACGCCGACCCCGAGCGCGTCCCTGACCACGGCAGCCCGCGGCCGCCCTTCCGCTGCCGCTCGCGTCTGCGGCTCTTTGATCGTCATCTGCTTTCCCACACCCCGAAACTAGGCGGGGGCGGGGTGAGCGGTCTTGTACGTTCTTGCGCGCCCCGGGTCGGTCCCGCCGCCGCGGCGGCTCGCCGAGCGGTTCGGTGAGCCCGTCCCCGAGCCGCCACGTGGCGCAGGGGGCCGGTGGGGCGAAGCCCGGCGTTCCGCCGGATCCGGCCGCGCGAACTCCGCCGCCGGCAGCGAGCGCTCTGGCCCGGCGGTGAGCGCTCCGGCCCGGCGGTGAGCGCTCCGGCCCGGCGGTGACCCGGCGGCCGCCGGCGCCTCGGCCGGGCCGGTCGGGTCGTGCCCGAGACCTTCCCCAGCCCGGGCTCGCCGCGCCGGGCGAATTCCGCGCGCTGCCGCAGGGCCGGCTCGGCGAGCTCCTCGGGCGGGGTGCGGGGCATCGGCCGGTGCTCGACGGCCCCCGGTGTCCATGGGCGGGGCCTAACCGGCGCGCTCCCGCCGGTAGGCGCCCGGTGGGACTCCCACGATCCGGGTGAAGTGCCGGTTCAGGTGCGGCTGGTCGGTGAAGCCGACCGTCACGGCCGCCTCCGCCGGCGGGGTGCCCGCGTCGAGGAGCCGGCGGGCCCGGCGGACCCGGGCGTCGGTGAGCCAGGTGTGCGGCGGCATGCCGTACCGGTCCCGGAAGGCCCGCAGCAGGGCGAAGGGGCTGGTCCCCAGTGCGGCCGCCAGCTGTTCGAGGGAGGGCGGGTCGGCCATGCGGTCCTCCAGGACGGCGCGGGCGGCTTCCGCGTCGGCGCCGCCCGTGCCGCGGACCGTGCGGGCCGGCAGCGGTCCCGCGTGCCGGGTCAGCATCCGCGCGACCACGGCACGCAGCATCGTGTCGGCGGCCAGCGCGTTCCCCGCCTCGGCGGCCCGGTGCACCTCGGTGATCGTCCGCGAGGCCTGCGGGTCGGCGACCATGTCGGCCGTGAAGCCGGGCGTGCCGCGCAGGGTGCCGATCTCGGCGGCGACCTCGGCGATCAGCTCGCGGGAGGGGTAGAGGGTGGCGTAGGCCCAGCCCTCGGGCACCCCGGCGCGCGCGGTGTGCGCCACTTCGGGGTTGATCAGGACCACGCTGCCCGGCCCGGCGCGCAGTACGTGGCCGGGGAGGCCGATCTCCTCGATGCCGCCGGTGACGGCCGCGATGACGTACCCGTCGTGCGCGTGGCGCGGGAAGGTGTGGCGGACGTAGTGGGCGCGCAGCAGGTCCAGCCCGGGGAGCTCCGGGTACTGCCAGTGCCTGGCCCACTCCCGGCGTCCCTCGTCCGCGTCCGTCCCCATCCCCCCATTCTGCGCCTCACCCTGCGGGGGTGTTTCCCCAGGTCCGGCCCGTTGTCAGTGGCGGGGTGCACGATGGGGGCATGTCCGGCTCCGCGCTCGATTCGTTCTCCCCCGCGACCCGCTCCTGGTTCACGGGGGCCTTCGTCAGGCCGACCTCCGCCCAGGAGGGCGCCTGGCGGGCCATCTCGGAGGGGTCGGACGTGCTCGTCGTCGCGCCCACGGGCTCCGGGAAGACGCTGGCCGCGTTCCTCGCCGCGCTCGACCAGCTCGCCTCGACCCCGCCGCCCGCCGAGCCCCGCAAGCGCTGCCGCGTGCTGTACGTGTCTCCGCTCAAGGCCCTCGCCGTGGACGTGGAGCGCAATCTGCGCAGTCCGCTGACCGGGATCCGCCAGGAGTCGGTGCGGCTCGGGCTGCCCGAGCCGGAGATCCGGGTCGGGATCCGTTCGGGCGACACCCCGCCCGCCGAGCGCCGGGCGCTGGCCACCCGCCCGCCGGACATCCTGATCACCACGCCCGAGTCGCTGTTCCTGATGCTGACGTCGTCGGCGCGCGAGGCGCTCACCGGGATCGAGACGGTGATCCTGGACGAGGTCCACGCCGTCGCGGGGACGAAACGCGGGGCGCACCTCGCGCTGTCCCTGGAGCGGCTGGACGAGCTGCTGCCGCGCCCGGCCCGCAGGATCGGGCTGTCGGCGACGGTCCGGCCGGTGGACGAGGTGGCGCGGTACCTGGCGCCGCGCGGCAAGGTGGAGATCGTCCAGCCGCCGTCCGCGAAGGAGTTCGACCTGTCGGTGGTCGTCCCGGTGCAGGACATGGGCGAATTGGGCGGCTCTCCCGCGAGCGAGGGCAAGGAGGGCGGGGACAAGCCGTCGATCTGGCCGCATGTGGAGGAGCGCATCGCGGATCTGGTGCAGGCGCACCGTTCGACGATCGTGTTCGCCAACTCCCGCCGTCTCGCGGAGCGGCTGTGCAACCGGCTGAACGAGATCGGGTACGAGCGGGCGATGGGCGAGCGCCTGCCGGAGGGGGCGCCTCCCGCCGAGGTCATGGCCCAGTCGGGCGCCGCGCACGGCGCGCCTCCGCTGCTGGCCCGGGCGCACCACGGTTCGGTCTCCAAGGAGCAGCGGGCCCTGGTGGAGGAGGACCTGAAGGCGGGCCGGCTGCCCGCCGTGGTCGCCACCTCCAGCCTGGAACTGGGCATCGACATGGGCGCGGTGGACCTGGTGGTGCAGGTGGAGTCCCCGCCGTCGGTGGCTTCCGGGCTCCAGCGGGTGGGCCGGGCCGGGCACCAGGTCGGTGCGGTCTCCACGGGGGTGGTCTTCCCGAAGTACCGGGGCGACCTGGTGCAGGCGGCCGTGGTCACCGAGCGGATGCGCACCGGTTCGATCGAGTCCCTGCGCATCCCCTCCAATCCGCTCGACGTCCTCGCCCAGCAGTTGGTCGCGATGACCGCGATGGACACCTGGCAGCTGGACGACCTGCTCGCCCTGGTGCGGCGGGCGGCCCCGTTCGCGGCGCTTCCGGAGTCGGCGTTCACGGCGGTCCTGGACATGCTGGCGGGCCGCTACCCGTCGGACGCGTTCGCCGAGCTGAGACCGCGGGTGGTGTGGGACCGCGTCGCGGGGACGGTCACGGGCCGGCCGGGGGCCCAGCGTCTCGCGGTCACCTCCGGCGGCACCATCCCGGACCGCGGCCTGTTCGGGGTGTTCCTCGCCGGGTCCGACCCGAAGAAGGGCGGCGGTCGGGTCGGGGAGCTCGATGAGGAGATGGTCTACGAGTCCCGCGTCGGGGACGTGTTCACGCTGGGCACCACCTCGTGGCGGATCGAGGACATCACCCGTGACCGGGTCCTGGTCACGCCGGCCCCCGGGGTGCCGGGGCGGTTGCCGTTCTGGAAGGGCGACCAGTTGGGTCGCCCGCTCGAACTGGGCCGTGCGGTCGGTGCGTTCCTGCGCGAGCTCGGCGGGCTGTCCGGGGAGGACGCGCGGCTGCGGCTGCTGGCGGCGGGCCTGGACGCCTGGGCCGCGGAGAACGTGCTGGCGTATCTGACCGAGCAGCGCGAGGCGTGCGGGCACGTGCCGGACGACCGGACGATCGTGGTGGAGCGTTTCCGCGACGAGCTGGGCGACTGGCGGGTCGTCGTCCACTCCCCGTTCGGCGCGCAGGTGCACGCCCCCTGGGCGCTGGCGCTGGGCGCCCGTCTCGCCGAGAAGTACGGCATGGACGCGCAGGTGATGCACGCGGACGACGGGATCGTGCTGCGCCTGCCGGATGCGGACCTGCTGTCCATGGACCTCCTGGACCACGATCCCACCGCTTCGGCCTCGTTCGAGTTCGATGACGAGCAGGCTCCGCTGGGCGCCGCCGACGTCGCCTTCGACCACGGCGACGTCAACCAGATCGTCACCGATCAGGTGGGCGGCTCCGCCCTGTTCGCGTCCCGATTCCGCGAGTGCGCGGCGCGTGCCCTGCTGCTGCCGCGCCGCAGTCCCGGCAAGCGGACCCCGCTCTGGCAGCAGCGGCAGCGCGCCTCGCAGCTGCTCCAGGTGGCCTCCGAGTTCGGTTCCTTCCCGATCGTGCTGGAAGCCGTACGGGAATGCCTCCAGGACGTCTTCGACGTGCCCGGGCTGACCGAGCTGATGGGTGACATCGAGGCGCGCCGGGTCCGGTTGGTGGAGGTCACCACTCCGGAGCCGTCGCCCTTCGCGCGTTCCCTGCTCTTCGGCTACGTCGCGCAGTTCCTGTACGAAGGTGACTCGCCGCTCGCCGAGCGCAGGGCGGCGGCGCTGTCGCTGGACTCCCGGCTGCTGGCCGAGCTGCTCGGGCAGGCGGAGTTGCGCGAGTTGCTCGACGCGCAGGTACTGGAGGAGCTGGAGCGGGAGCTGCAGTGGCTCACGGAGGACCGGCGGGCCAAGGACGCCGAGTCGGTGGCCGACCTGCTGCGGCTGCTGGGGCCCCTGACCGATGCGGAGCTGGCGGAGCGCGGCGCGGATCCGGGCTGGGCCCCGGGCCTGGCGGCGGCGCGGCGGGCGATCCGGGTCCGGATCGGGGGCGCCGACCACTGGGCGGCGATCGAGGACGCGGGCCGGCTGCGGGACGCGCTGGGCACGGCGCTGCCGGTGGGCGTGCCGGAGGCGTTCACCGAGCCGGTGAAGGATCCGTTGGGCGACCTGCTGGCCCGGTACGCGCGCACCCACGGGCCGTTCACCACGGCCGCCGTCGCGGCGCGCTTCGGCCTGGGCCCGGCGGTGACCGAGGGCGCCCTGAACCGGCTCGCGGCGGCGGGCCGGGTGGTGCAGGGCGAGTTCCATCCGGCGGGCATCGGCCAGGAGTGGTGCGACGCGGCGGTGCTGCGCAGGCTGCGGCGCCGTTCGCTGGCGGCGCTGCGGCAGGAGGTGGAGCCCGTTCCACCGACCTCGCTGGCCACGTTCCTGCCGCAGTGGCAGCACCTGGGCGGGGCCCTGCGCGGCATCGACGGCCTGGCCCGGGCGGTCGAGCAGTTGCAGGGCGCCCCGGTACCGGCGTCGGCGCTGGAGCGGCTGATCCTCCCGTCGCGGGTCGCGGGGTACTCCCCGTCCTTGCTGGACGAGCTGACGACCAGCGGCGAGGTGGTCTGGGCGGGCGCGGGAGCCCTGCCGGGCAAGGACGGTTGGATCTCCCTCTATCTGGCGGAGGCGGCCCCGCTGCTCCTGCCGCCGCCGCACCCGCTGGAGCTGGGCCCCCTGCACGAGGCCGTGCTGGACGCCCTGGCCGGGGGGTACGGGCTGTTCTTCCGCCAGCTCACCCAGATGGTGCGCGACCGGCATCCCGAGGCCTCGGACCTGGACCTCTCCTCGGCCGTCTGGGATCTGGCCTGGTCGGGCCGGCTCACGAACGACACGCTGGCCCCGTTGCGTTCCCTGCTGGGCTCGGGCCGTACCGCGGGCTCGACGGCCCACCGGGCGCGGCGGACGGTGCCGCGCGGCCGGTACGGCACGCTGAGCGCGACGGTGTCCCGTACCGGCCCGCCCACGGTCTCGGGGCGCTGGTCGCTGCTGCCGTCCCAGGCCCCCGACCCGACGCACCGGGCCCACGCCCTGGCGCGGACCCTGCTGGACCGCCACGGGGTGGTGACCCGGGGCGCGGTGGCGGCGGAGGGCGTGGAAGGGGGCTTCAGCGCGGTGTACCGGATCCTGTCGGCCTTCGAGGACAGCGGGCAGGCCCGGCGGGGTTATGTGGTCGAGGGGCTCGGCGCGGCGCAGTTCGCGATGGACGGCGCGGTGGACCGGCTCCGTGCGGCCGAGCGCACACCGCCCCCGCTGGCGGCGGTGGTGCTGGCCGCCGCCGATCCGGCGAACGCGTACGGTGCGGCGCTGCCCTGGCCGGAGCCGCCTGCCGGGGCCACCCACAAGCCGGGCCGGAAGGCGGGCTCCCTGGTGGTCCTGGTGGACGGTGAGCTGACGCTGTATCTGGAGCGCGGCGGGAAGACCCTGTTGGCGTGGCCGGAGCCCTCCGACCCGCGCCTGGCGGCCGCGTTGGATGCCCTGGCCGCGGCGTCCCGCACGGGCACGCTCCCGGCCCTCACCGTGGAACGGATCAACGCCGCCGCCTCCCTGACGTCCCCCCTGGGTCGCGCCTTGGAGTCGGCCGGCTTCCACGCCACCCCGAGAGGGCTGCGCATGCGCTCGTGACGTGGTCCGACCGTGGCGTTCGGGTATCGGGAGGGACTCGAATGTCTTGGGCATGTCACAGGACCGTCGCCGACCGACTCCCGGACTGGCAGAGCCACTTATTCATCCCTTACAAAGATGATCACAGGCATCGCGTTGACGATGCACAGTCATGGGGGAGAAGAAAAGTGAGCACCATCAGCATGCGCAAGTCCACCCTGGTCGCCGTCGGTCTCGCGGTCGCGGGCACCATGGCCCTGACGGGCTGCAAGAACGGGAACGAGGACCCGGCGGCGCCGTCCGCGCCGAGCTCGTCCGCCCCCACGGGCGCCCCGGCCAGCCCCTCGGCCGGCGGCTACAGCGAGGCCCCGGGCGGTGCGGCCAGCCCGTCCGCCGGCGGCTACAACGAGACCTCGGGCGGCACGGGTGGCGCGGCCGGCGCCGCGGCCAAGCCGGGCCAGACCTTCAAGCTGGGTGAGACCGCGACGGTTCCGTTCGACTCGGGCAACACCAAGGGCGGCACCATCGCCCTGACCGTCACCGCCGTCGAGCAGGGCAACCCCGCCGACCTGGCTCCGCTGAACCTCGGCGACAGGGTCAAGGGCATGGTCCCCTACTACGTCCGTTACACGGTCAAGAACGTCGGCACCGTGGACCTCTCGTTCACCTCGGTGAGCCACATCAAGGGCCTGCTCCCGGACGGCAGCGAGGCGCAGGGCGTGTCGGTCATCGGCAAGTTCGAGAAGTGCAAGGAGGAGTCGCTGCCGAAGGGCTTCACCAACGGCCAGACGCAGCAGGAATGCGCGATCGCGCTGGCCCCGTCCGCGCAGACGAAGGTGACCGGCGCCCAGTACTGGAACAACCCCTACATGAGCAAGGGCAAGGAGCTCAGCTGGAAGTGACGGGACGGCCCATCAGGCCCTCCGCCTTCCCACCGCGAGCCCCCGCGACGGCACCCCGTCGCGGGGGCTCGCCCCTTTGCGCACGGGCTCCCCCGTCAGCGCATCACCTTGATGCCGAACCGGGCACCCCCGAGCGCGAACTGGATCGCGCTGTGCATGTGGGAGTACATCTCCATGCCGCGCGAGCAGACGAGCGGACCGAGGTCGAGCACGTCCTGCCAGCCGTAGGCCCGCAACAGGGCGGTGACCTCCGCCTTGGCGTCGTCGTGGTCGCCCGCGACGAACATCGTGTGGTCGCCGCCCGCCACGGACTTCGGGTCGACGGCGGTCTGCTGCTCCTGGGTGACGCACGCCTTGACCACCCTGGCCGCGGGGACGGCGCGCTGGATCCGCTCCCCCAGGCTGTCGTGGTCCACCGGGTCCAGTGCGGGCATCACCCCCCAGGGGGTGGGCCACGGGTGGGCCTGCTCGGGGTTGTAGACGAACGGGACCGCGTAGTCCATCAGGGTCTTGCCGGCCAGGTGCCGGCCGATCCCGCTCAGCACCCGCACCGCGTTGGCCCCGTCGATCCCGTTGATGACGAAGTCGGCCGCGGCCGCGGCCGCGTCGAAGTTCATGAGCTCGATGTCCGGGTATGCGGCGGCCCACTGCCCGAAGGGATCGATGCCCATGAAGTCGGGTTCGGAGCGGCCCAGGGTGGCCTGGGTGTCCCGGGTGCCGACGTACACCTGGTGTCCGAGCTCCAGCAGCCGGGCCGCGTGCGCGCGACCTCCACCCCCGGTGCCGAGAACTGCGACCTTCATGCGGATGCTCCGTTCTGCGCTGGCGGATCCCCGTAGGCAGAGCCTCGCGAGGAATCCGTCCCGTCCGAGGCCGGACACACTGACCCACCCGGTACGCATCCCCCACCTGGCCGATCGCACGAGGCGGGCCACCGACCGGGCCGCCTGGTCGGACGCGAGCTTCGGCCGGGACGCCTTCGGGCCGCTCGCGGTGTCGACGTGGATGTGGTCGCGGTCGGCGCCGGCCCTCAGCAGGGCGTCGATCTGATGATCGGGGTTCCGGTCGTCCGTCGACACCGCCGAGCCGGTCGGCTAGCTCGGGCAGACCGCGGCCTCGATGTGGGCGAGTTGGGCGGCGAGGATCTCTTCGAATGCGGCGCCGCGGTCTGCCCCGAGGGGGCGGACGTCACGGGCGAAGTAAGCCAGGGCGGGGAAGCGTTCGGGGTCGGCGCCGAGTACCGCGACACGGAACAGCTCCATGCCCTGTTCGTGCTCTTCCGGGGTGATGGTGCTGACCCCGGCCTCGGAGGCGATCAACGCGGCGATGAGGACCGCGATCCGGTGGTAGTGCGCCGGGATCTCCTCGTCGGGCAGTCCCGACGCGCGCAGAGCCTGCAGTGTCTCTTCCACGACCAGCCGGGAACCGGCGCCGCCTGACGCATACCGTCCCCAGACCGTGGCGAGCTGGGGCTGCCGGCCGAAGGCCTCTCTCACGCGCAGGGCCAAGGCCGTGATGCGCTGCTTCCAGTCGCCCTCGGGGCGATAGCCGTCCATGGCGGCCAGGAGGATCCGGTCGGCGACCGCGCGCAGCAGTTCGGTCTTGCTGCGGAAGTGCCGGTAGAGGCTGGAGGAATCCGTCCCGAGCACCGCGGCGAGCTTGCGCACGCTGAACGACTCGGCGTCGCTCGTGCGGAGCAACTCCGCTGCCGCATCCAGGATTTCCTCGGTGGACCAGCGCCTTCGGCCTGCCATTTCGCCCCTCTCGTCGGACTCAGCCTAGCCTATGCACTTGCTGTTGCACGCACCGCGTGCATCAATAGGGCATGAGCGTGCCGAGCGACCCGGCAGCAGGCGGGTCGACATGCCACGTGTGCCCTGTCACCCGGGTGGGGCGACCGATGTGGATCTCACCCCGAGCAATGCGAAAGGACGCATGACGTGAGGAAGTTACTGGAGCCCGCGGCGCTGGACGCCGCCATCGAGAATGTCCACCGCGCCGGGATGCCGGGACTGTTCGCCGAGGTGCGCGACGGCGACCAGGTATGGCGCGGCGCCGCCGGGGTCGCCGATGTCGCCACCGGCCGCCCCGTCACCGCCGACATGCGGCACCGGGTCGGCAGCATCACCAAGACCTTCACCGCCGCCGCGGTTCTACAGCAGGTCGAGAGCGGTCGGATCGGTCTTGACACGCCGATCGGCCGGTACCTTCCGAGGTTGGTTCCCGGAGAACGCGGTGGCGCGATCACGGTCCGGATGCTGATCAACCACACCAGCGGCCTAGCCGAGTACTTGCCGTACGCCTATCCCTCCTTCAAGGCGTTCCCCGACCTCGCCGGCACCGGCCCCCAGAGCATGGACGACCACCGGTTCACGCGGTTCGACCCCACCGAACTGATCGAGATGGGAGTCACCGCACCTGCCGTCGGCGTCCCGGGCGGCACGCCGGGGGTGTACTCCAACACCAACTACCTGCTCCTCGCCCAACTCCTGGAGCAGGTGACCGGCACCATGGCCGAGCAGTACATCACCCGGAACGTCATCGAGCGCGCCGGGCTCCGGGACACCGAATTCCCCGACGGGCCGAACATCGACGGGCCGCACTCGCAGCTCTACGAGGCGTGGTTCGGCATGATCGACCCGCCGCGCGACTACAGCGTCTTCGACATGTCCTTCGCGGGCCCGGCGGGCTCGCTCATATCGACCGTCACGGACCTCAACCGCTTCTTCGGCATGCTGATGGCCGGCGAGATCGTCAGCCCGTCGTCCCTGGCGCAGATGCAACGCACCGTCCCGGTCGTCTCCCAGGAGCTGAAGACGATCGACTACGGCCTCGGCCTGCACCCGATGAAGGCTCCCGGTCAGGGCACCTTCTGGGGAAACGGCGGCACGGTCTGGGGTGGTGGAGCGCTATCCATGATCCGTGCCGACGGCAAGCGGCAGATGACCGTCGCGGTGAACCTGCAGAGGTGGAACAGGTTCGACTCGTCCGGCAAGCCTCAGCCCCATCCCATCGACGACGCGCTTGCGGCTCTCTACCGCGTGGCCATGTACGGCTGACCGGGCCGGAGGGTGTCCGCCAGGGGCCGGGGCGGGGGCGGGGGCACCGTATGCCGCCCTGCGCCGCGCCCTGGCCGAGCGAGGCGGCCACGGCCGACCATGTCGGCGCCCATGCACACAACCCACCAGATGAACTCGCGGAATGGATGTCTCGGCATGACCACTGCCCCGATCGATCTCTTCTCCTCCTTCATCCGCTTTGACCACACTGGCCAGCTGCGCGCCGAGCAACCCGTGTTCGACTCCGAGCGGGACGGCTGGCAGTTGATGACCTTCCACGTGGAGACCGACGCCGACGTGCACGGCGACCATTGGGAGATCCACACCGAGGCGGACGAACTCGTGTCCTGCCTCACCGGCGGGATACGTCTCTGCTTCCGCCCGGAGCAGCCGGGAGGGAAGGAGGAGGAGATCAAGCTGGCGGCCGGAACGGCGGCCATCGTCCCGCGCGGGCGATGGCACCGCATCGCACTGGACGGCCCCAGCGACATCATGTCCGTGACCCTGCCGCGTGGTAGCCGCCTGGAGAGGCGGACCGAAGCCTAGCCAGGCCTTACATCCGTTCCTCGTCCACAACGGCGCTCGCCACCGCCCGCCGCCGTCCGTGCCCACCGATCGCCCACCAGCCTCGCCGAGCGCGCGACCGGGCAACACACGGCTCTGCACGCAGCGACCGGTACCGCGCGGGGCCCGGAACTCGACCCCAGGCCGACAAAAGGGGGCGGGCCGACGGAGTCATGAGCAGGTGACTCCGCCGGCCCGCCCACAACTCCACGGGCCCCGCGCCCACCCGTCGTCCCTCTCCTCGTCGCCGTGCGGGTCGCGCAGCTGCCGCAGGCCCCGACCGGCACCGGCAGCCGGGTGAAGGCATACCGGCCCAGGAAGTCGCCGACCAGGCAAAACCGGCACGTCACCGCATCGGAATCAAGGTCGTCCCGCTACCGCTGATCTCCGTGCCGTTACTCCCCGAGGGCCGACCCCACCCACCCACGGCCGCGGGAACCCCCGCCCTTCGACGCCCTCCACTCCGCCCGGAGGCGGAGAATGGGGGCATGCCCGAAGGAGACAGCATCCGCCGCGTCGCGGACCGGCTGCACGCGGCCCTCGCCGGGAAGCCCCTCACCCTCAGCGACCTGCGCGTCCCCCGCTTCGCCACCGCCGACCTCACCGGCCGCGTCACCCTCGGCGTCACGCCCCGCGGCAAGCACCTCCTCACCCGCTTCGAGGGCGGCCTCACTCTGCACAGCCACCTCCGGATGGACGGCGCCTGGCACGTGTACCCCGCGGGAGAGCGCTGGCGCGGCGGCCCCGCCCACGAGGTCCGGGCCGTCCTCGGCACCGCCGACCACACCGCGGTCGGCTACCGCCTGCCCGTGCTGGAACTGATCCGCACCGCCGAGGAGGACCGTGCCGTCGGCCACCTCGGCCCCGACCTCCTCGGTCCGGACTGGGATCCCGCCCTCGCCGCCGCCAACCTCCTCTCGGCCCCCGAGCGCCCCCTCGGCGAGGCCCTCCTGGACCAGCGCAACCTCGCCGGGATCGGCAACATCTACAAGGCCGAGCTCTGCTTCCTCGCCCAGGTCACCCCCTGGACCCCGGTCGCCGCCCTCCCCGACCCCGGAACCACGCTCCCCCGGCTGGCCGCCGCCGCCCACCGCCTGCTCGCCGCCAACGTCGGCGACACCCATCGGCGCCGCAACACCACCGGCAGCCGCCGCCCCGGCCAGGAGCTGTTCGTGTACGGACGCACGCACGCCCCCTGCCTGCGCTGCGGCACGCCCGTCCGCGAGGCCCCGCAGGACGGCCGGCCCACGTACTGGTGCCCGCGCTGCCAATCCGGCCCCACCGCCTAGTTGACGCACCGTCAGATCCGCTCGTACGGTCCCGGCATGCCCACACCCACAGCCTCGTACGACCTCACCGGCCGCACCGCCCTGGTCACCGGCGCCGCCAGCGGCATAGGCCGGGCCACCGCCGTCCTCCTCGCCGCCGCGGGCGCGCACGTCCACTGCGCGGACCGCGACGAACAGGGCCTCGCCGAAACGGCCGCCCTCGCCGCCAAGGCGGGCGGCGACGCCACCGCCCACCCCCTCGACGTCACCGACCGGGAGGCGCTGCGCGCGGCCGTAGCCGCGGCCGGCCCGCTCGACATCGCCGCCGCGATCGCCGGGATCATGCACAGCAGCAGCGTCCTGGAGACGGCCGACGAGGACCTCGACCGGGTCCTCGACATCAACTTCAAGGGAGTCCTGCGCACCTGCCAGGAGGCCGCCCGCGCCATGATCGCGGCGGGCCGGCCCGGTTCCATCGTCACCATGGCCTCCGGCGCCGTGGACGCCGCCCAGCCCGGCCTGCTCTGCTACAGCGCCGCCAAGGCCGCGGTGGTCCAGCTGACGAAGACCCTCGCCACCGAGGCCGGCCCGCACGGCATCCGGGTCAACGCGGTCGCGCCCGGCTGGATCCGCACCCCGATGACCGGTCGGCACAGCCCCGAGGTGCAGGAACAGACCGAGGCGATGATGGTCCGCATGTCCCCGCTGCGCCGGGTCGGCGAGCCGGAGGACATCGCCCAGGCCGTGCTCTACCTGGCGTCGGACGCCTCGTCCTTCATGACGGGCCAGATCCTTCGCCCGAACGGTGGAGTGTCGATGCCCTGGTAGCGGATTCGACGGCAGTGCCTGACGGCCCCGGCCGAGCCCTCCGCACCGGGCGCGGCACACAGTGCACCGGCAGCAGCCCCAGCCCCCATCCGCCCACGGCCACCACGCCCTCGACCGGCCCGGCCTGCGCCGGTACGAGCACCAGCCGCAGTACGGCCCACCACCACAGCAGCCCCACCGTCAGGGCCAACGCCAGGGGCAGTCGCGGTAACCGCCGCACGACTGCCTCCCAGGGGCCGGGACCCGGACGGCCCCATCCTCCCGCACCCCCCGCGAGCCCGCACCCAGAACGGCCGGGAGCCCCGTCCGGTGCTCAACGCACCGGACGGGGCTCCGGCCACACTCACGAACCGACGTGCTCGCTCACGCGGCTACGACATTCACCGCTTCCGCAGGCGCCTTGATGGTCACCCGCTCCGGGCCCGCGACCGAAGTCATGGAGACCGAATTGAGCATCGGGCGTACCGGCACACTCACCGGTTCGCTTGCCGCGGCCGACTGTGCCAGCTCGGCCAGCGACAGTTCATCGCTGACTTCGCGCATCAGCTCGGACATCCGTACGTCCAACGCGTCGCAGATCGCGGAGAGCAGCTCGGAGGATGCCTCCTTCTGCCCCCGCTCCACCTCGGAGAGATAGCCGAGCGAAACTCGGGCCGACGAGGAGACTTCGCGCAGAGTACGGCCCTGGCGCTGGCGCTGCCGACGCAGCACGTCACCCAGCAGGCGACGGAGCAGAATCATCGGTGGCTCCCTCCTCTGACCGTGTAGCCGCATCCTTCACGCCCCACCGTACCGCCTCGCGCCGCGGCCGTGCGGGGAGCGATGTCGTGTTCACTCAGGGCTGCAAACATCAAATCCCCCCGTTCTGTTCCGTATCCTGCCTCCGCGCATTCTCACGGAGTTGGCTTGAGAGAAGTTCGAGCACTGTGCGTGCACTCTCCCTACGGATTTCCGCACGGGAGCCGTTCAACCTCAGCCGAGCCGTTTTCCTGCCCACCGGACCGTCCACGGCGACGAAGACGGTGCCCACCGGCTGTCCGTCCTGCGGGTCGGGACCGGCCACTCCGGTGGTCGCGATCCCCCACGAAGCACCGAGCACCCGCCGCACTCCGGCCGCCATCTCCCCCGCGACCTGCGCGTTCACCGCACCTTCGGCCGCAAGCAGCCCCGCGTCCACTCCCAGGACCCGGTGCTTGAGCTCCGTGGCGTACGCCGTGACGGAGCCGCGGAAGGACCGGGAGGCCCCGGGGACGGCCGTGAGCTCGGCGGCCACCATGCCGCCGGTCAGGGACTCCGCCACCGCGAGGGTCTCGTCACTCTCCGCGAGCAGGCGCAACACTTCCGTCGCCACCGCGACGGCACGCGCACCGGATTCCGCCCCCACGGAATTCCCGGTGCTCTCCCCCGCCACCCCTGTCACGCCGAGGCCCGCTCCGCCGCGAGACCCTTGCGGCGCAGTACGACCGCCTGCCGGATGTAGTCCAAACCGGTGAGGACGGTCAGCACCACGGCGAGCGCCATCACCCAGAAGCGCATCGTCGCCAGCGCCCCGGTCAGAGCGAGCACGTACATGCCCACGGCGGTGCCCTGGGCGAGGGTCTTCATCTTGCCGCCCCGGCTGGCCGGAATCACCCCGTAGCGGATCACCCAGAAGCGCATCAGCGTGATCCCGAGCTCCCGGCCCAGGATCACCCCGGTCACCCACCAGGGCAGGTCGCCCAGCCAGGACAGGCAGATCAGCGCGGACCCCATGATCGCCTTGTCGGCGATCGGGTCGGCGATCTTGCCGAAGTCCGTGACCAGGTTGTACGTCCGGGCCAGGTGCCCGTCGAAGATGTCCGTGATCATGGCGACGGCGAACGCCGCCCACGCCCACGCCCGCCAGACGGGGTCGTACCCGCCGTCGGCCAGCAGCAGGAGGACGAACCCCGGCACGAGCACGAGCCTGATCATCGTCAGGATGTTGGCGATGTTCCACAGGCTGGCCTGATTGACGGCCGCGGCCCCCAGCTTCGCGCCGGGCGCCGGCCGGCGGCCGGTCCCGCCCGCCGCAGATGCCGGGACTCCGGTCATCCGGCCGCCTCCTCGAGTTCCAGGCCCAGCGGCTCCGCCACGAGGTCCACGCCCAGGGTTCCGACCACCTTCGCCGTGACGATGCGCCCGGGGACCAGGCCCGTGCTGTCCGTGAAGACGACCTGGCCGTCGGTCTCCGGCGCCTGGTGCGCGGCGCGCCCGTAGGCGCCGACCTCGTCCTCGTCCTCCCCGCCGACGGCCTCGACGGACTCGACGAGCACCTCCAGGGTCTCTCCGATCCGCTCCTCCGCGCGCTGCGAGGTGAGCTCCTCGGCGAGCCGCTGCATGTGCGCGAGACGCTCGGCGATCGTGTCCTCGTCCAGCTTGTTCTCGTAGCCGACGGCCTCGGTGCCGTCCTCGTCCGAGTAGCCGAAGACGCCGATGGCGTCGAGGCGGGCGTGGGTGAGGAACCGCTCCAGCTCCGCGAAGTCGGCTTCCGTCTCGCCGGGGAAGCCGACGATGAAGTTGGACCGCACGCCGGCCAGCGGGGCCTTGGAGCGGATGGTGTCCAGCAGCTCCAGGAAGCGGTCGGTGTCACCGAAGCGGCGCATGGCGCGCAGCACGTCGGGGGCGGAGTGCTGGAAGGACAGGTCGAAGTACGGCACGACCTTGGGGGTCGAGGTCAGTACGTCGATCAGGCCCGGGCGCATCTCGGCGGGCTGGAGGTAGCTGACGCGGACGCGCTCGATGCCGTCCACGGCGGCGAGCTCGGGCAGCAGGGTCTCCAGCAGGCGGATGTCGCCGAGGTCCTTACCGTACGAGGTGTTGTTCTCGGAGACCAGCATGATCTCCTTGACGCCCTGCTCGGCGAGCCAGCGCGTCTCGCCCAGCACGTCGCTGGGGCGGCGGGAGATGAACGAGCCGCGGAAGGACGGGATGGCGCAGAAGGAGCAGCGCCGGTCACAGCCGGAGGCCAGCTTGACCGAGGCCACGGGGCTCTTGTCGAGGCGGCGGCGAAGCGGCGCGCGCGGCCCGGAGGCGGGCGCGAGGCCCTCGGGGAGGTCCGAGGGGGCGGCTGCGTCGTCGGGGGCCTGGGCGTGTCCGGGCAGGGCCACCGCGGTGTCCTGGCGCTCGGCCGGGCTGATCGGCAGCAGCTTGCGGCGGTCGCGCGGGGTGTGGGCCTCGACGCTGCCACCGTTGAGGATGGTCTGGAGGCGGTTGGAGATGTCGGCGTAGTCGTCGAAACCGAGGACTCCGTCGGCCTCGGGGAGCGCTTCGGCGAGTTCCTTGCCGTAGCGCTCGGCCATACAGCCGACGGCGACGACGGCCTGGGTCTTGCCGTGATCCTTGAGATCGTTGGCTTCCAGGAGGGCGTCTACGGAGTCCTTCTTGGCGGCTTCGACGAAGCCGCAGGTGTTGACGACGGCTACGTCCGCATCGGCGGCGTCCTCGACGAGCTCCCAGCCATCCGCCGCCAAGCGGCCTGCGAGCTCCTCCGAGTCCACCTCGTTACGGGCGCAGCCAAGAGTGACAAGGGCGACGGTACGGCGTTCGGGCATGGACTCAAGACTACTTCGTCCCGGCGCCGACCCCGGCCCCAAGTCCCCTTACATCAAGATCCCCGGGGTGCGGAAGGGCACCCCGGGGATCCGGATCAAAGCGTTCCGCCCTAGGGCGGACCGGGCTCAGCCCGCCTGGGGCTGATTCTGGAGCGGGTCCTGCTTGGTGTATGTGAGACGTTCCACCTGGCCCGACTGGAAGTCGTCCTTGATCTCCTTGCCGTTCACGAACAGCTTCACGGCCCCGGCGTCGCCGAGCACGAGGTCGACGGACTCCTTGTCCGTGAAGGTCTTCGACTCGCCCTGCGCGAGGGTGCCGTCGAAGAGCAGCCGGCCGCTGTGGTCCTTCGCGGAGATCCAGCTCTCGCCCTTCTCGGCCGTCAGGACGACCGTGACGAGGTCCTTCGGTGCCGCGGCGATGGCGCTGTCCGAAGGCTCCGGCTTGGGCGCCTGCGGGGTCTGCTGGGGCTGCACGGCGGGCTTTCCGCCGCTCTGCTTGGGTGCGGGCTTCGGTGAGGCGGAACCTTCCGCCACGGGCCGCTTGCCCTTCTCGTCGCCGCCGCTGAACGCGGTGAAGCCGACGAAGCCGATCACGGCGACGATGGCCGCGACCATGGCGGCGGTCCAGTTGGGCCGCTGCCGCTCGGGGCGGATCCGCTCGGCTTCGAACATCGGCGCGGCGGGGGTGGGTGCCGGCCGGCCGCCGTGGGCCGCGTCGTAGCTCTCGATCAGGGGTGCCGGATCGAGGTGCACGGCGCGGGCGAGCGTACGGATGTGACCGCGGGCGTAGACGTCGCCGCCGCACCGCGTGAAGTCGTCCTCTTCGATCGCGTGCACGATCGGGATGCGCACGCGGGTGGTGGAACTGACCTCGTCGACTGTCAGCCCGGCGGCGATCCGGGCCTTCTTGAGGGCCGTCCCGATGGACGGTCCTTCGACGGTACGTTCGACGATGCGGTCCTCGGACCGGTCGTCGGTCGAAGGCCGCTTCTCTTCGGGGGAGTTGGAGTTGCCGATGGACACGAGGGCGCCTTTCGAGCGTGTAGCCACCTGCTGGATGTCCAGTCTAGGGGGGTGACGAAAGGGTGGAGCAACCGGAGGGTGCACTTCCTACGCCATCCGAATGGCGAGGGAAGCTCCCCTCCGTTCAACTTGACGCGGGGCCAAGGGAAACGGTTGCCCGCCGTTTGCTTACGGTCCGGTCTCGCCTCGGATGACGGCGAGCACGGCGTCCAGCTCGTCGGCCTTGAGCAGGACGTCGCGCGCTTTCGAACCCTCGCTCGGGCCGACGATCCCCCGCGATTCCATCAGGTCCATGAGCCGGCCGGCCTTGGCGAAACCCACGCGCAGCTTGCGCTGGAGCATCGAGGTGGAGCCGAACTGGGTCGAGACCACCAGCTCCGCCGCCTGGCACAACAGGTCCAGGTCGTCGCCGATGTCCTCGTCGATCTCCTTCTTCTGTTTCTGCCCGACGGTGACGTCGTCCCGGAAGACGGGCGCCATCTGGTCCTTGCAGTGCTGCACGATCCCGGCGATCTCGTCCTCGGTGACGAAGGCGCCCTGGAGGCGGACGGGCTTGTTCGCGCCCATCGGCAGGAACAGGCCGTCGCCCTTGCCGATGAGCTTCTCCGCGCCCGGCTGGTCGAGGATGACCCGGCTGTCGGCCAGCGAGGAGGTCGCGAAGGCGAGCCGCGAGGGCACGTTCGCCTTGATCAGACCCGTCACCACGTCCACCGAGGGCCGCTGGGTCGCGAGCACCAGGTGGATGCCGGCCGCGCGGGCCAGCTGGGTGATGCGGACGATCGAGTCCTCGACGTCGCGCGGGGCCACCATCATCAGGTCGGCCAGCTCGTCGACGATCACCAGCAGGTACGGGTAGGGGCTGAGCTCGCGCTCGCTGCCCGGCGGCAGCTTGATCTTGCCGTCCCGGATCGCCTGGTTGAAGTCGTCGATGTGCCGGTAGCCGAAGGCCGCCAGGTCGTCGTAGCGCAGGTCCATCTCGCGCACGACCCACTGGAGGGCCTCAGCGGCCCGCTTGGGGTTGGTGATGATCGGCGTGATCAGGTGCGGGATGCCCTCGTACGCCGTCAGCTCGACCCGCTTGGGGTCGACGAGGACCATCCGCACGTCCTCCGGCGTGGCCCGGACCATGATCGAGGTGATCAGGCAGTTGATGCAGGAGGACTTGCCGGAGCCGGTGGCGCCGGCCACCAGCACGTGCGGCATCTTCGCGAGGTTGGCCATGACGTAGCCGCCCTCGACGTCCTTGCCGAGCGCCACCAGCATCGGGTGGTCGTCCTCGGCCGCGTCCGCGAGGCGCAGTACGTCACCGAGGTTGACCATCTCCCGGTCGGTGTTCGGGATCTCGATGCCGACCGCCGACTTGCCCGGGATCGGGCTGATGATCCGCACGTCCGGCGAGGCCACGGCGTAGGCGATGTTCTTGGTCAGCGCGGTGATCCGCTCGACCTTGACCGCCGCGCCCAGCGTGACCTCGTACCGGGTGACGGTCGGGCCCCGGGTGAAGCCGGTGACGTCCGCGTCGACCTTGAACTCGGTGAACACGTTGCGCAGCGAGGCGACGACCGCGTCGTTGGCGGCGCTGCGGGTCTTGCCGGGCCCGCCCTTCTCCAGCAGGTCCAGCGAGGGCAGGGAGTACGTGATGTCGCCGCGCAGCTGGAGTTGTTCGGCGCGCGGCGGCAGCGGCTGGGTCTCGGGCGGGGCCTTGGTCAGATCGGGCACCGACAGCGTCCCGGAGGCCGCGGCGGTCGTGGCGTGCGGCGCCTCGGCCGGAGCGGACGCGGGAGCCGCCTCCGGTACGGGGCGCTCCTCGCGGGCGGGCGGCACGGGAGCGGTGATCTCCACACCCTCCCGCTCGGGCGTGATCCCCTGGGTGAGATCGGCGACGAGGGGCGAGGGCGGCATCCCGCCGTAGACCACCCCGTCCAGCGCCGCGGCGGCCGCGGCGGCCACGTCCACGGCGTCCATCTCCCGGTCCATGGACGGCCGGGCCCTGCGCGGGCGCCGGCGCCGGGCCAGCGCCTCCTCCTCGGCCGCGTCCGCGGGATCGCCGGAGCCGGCGGCCGCGCCCGTCCGGGCCCGCCACTGCTCTGCATCATGACGGTCCCGCCGGTCCCGCCGGGCCGGGGCCCCGTCCTCCTGCTCCCCGTAGCCCTCGTCGTACTCGTTCGGGGCGATGATCCCGAGTCGGATCCCGAGCCGGCGCAGCCGCTGCGGGATCGCGTTGACCGGGGTCGCGGTGACCACGAGCAGCCCGAAGACGGTGAGCAGCACCAGCATGGGCACGGCCAGCGGCGCGCCCATGGTGAAGATCAGCGGCTTGGAGGCGCCCCAGCCGATGAGCCCGCCCGCGTTCTGCATGGCGGTGGTGCCCTCGTCGCGGCCGGGGGCACCACAGGCGATGTGGACCAGTCCGAGCACGCCGATGACGAGGGCGGAGAGGCCGATGCCGATGCGGCCGTTGGCGTCGGTCTGTTCGGGGTGGCGGATGAAACGTACCGCCATCACGCCGAGCAGGATCGGCACCAGCAGGTCCAGCCGCCCGAAGGCCCCCGTGACCAGCATGGTGACCAGGTCCCCGACGGGCCCGCTCAGATTCGACCAGGTTCCGGCGGCGACGATCAGCGCGAGGGCGAGCAGCAGCAGCGCGACGCCGTCCTTGCGGTGGGCGGGGTCGAGGTTCTTGGCCCCGTTCCCGATGCCGCGGAAGACCGCGCCGACCGCGTGCGCGCAGCCGAGCCACACGGCGCGCACCAGCCGCAGCACACCCCCGGTCGGGGAGGGCGCGGGCTTGGCCGCGACCTTCTTGACCGGGGCGCGCTTGGCCGCCGCGGCCTTCTTGGCGGGCGGTTTGCGCGCGGGAGCCGCCTTCTTCGCCGGCGCCGTCGTACGGCCGGTGCGGCTCTTCGCGGTGCCCGCGGTGCTCGGGGAACCCTTGCCGGACGTACTTGAGGCCATGGGCCCGAGGTTACCGGTGCGCGCCCTGGTGGACACGCGTGCCCACCCCTTCACCCGTTCGTGTCGCGTGCCCCGTAGGCTCTTTGACGCCCCACCAAACCTGACGAAGCCTCAGCCCGCGCCTCGGGGCGGCTTCACGGCACCCGGGCGCGCGTCGGCGCCTCGGCTCCCGCAGCCGGCCCGCGCCCGGGTCCCGACCGGGGCGCGGCGCGGCGGCGGCGTCCCGGCTCAGCCCTGGGCGGGCAGCACCGCTCCCCCGGTACCGGGCTCCAGCGCGTCCAGGGCCCTGCGCAGTCCGGTGAGCTTGCGCTCCAGGTGCGCCGCGGTCGCCACCACGCCCGCGTCGGCCGAATCCTCACCGAGTTGCTTGGTCAGCGCCTCGGCCTGTTCCTCGACGGCGGCGAGCCGCGCGGAGAGCTCGGCCAGCAGTCCGGCCGTCTCCCTGCTGCCGTCGCCGTTGGAACCGCCGCCCTCCAACTGGAGCCGCAGCAGCGCCGCCTGCTCCCGCAGCTTGCAGTTCTTGGTGTACAGCTCCACGAACACCGAGACCTTGGCCCGCAGCACCCACGGGTCGAAGGGCTTGGAGATGTAATCCACCGCACCGGCCGCGTAGCCGCGGAACGTGTGGTGCGGACCGTGGTTGATCGCGGTGAGGAAGATGATCGGGATGTCCCGGGTCCGTTCCCGCCGCTTGATGTGCGCGGCGGTTTCGAAACCGTCCATTCCCGGCATCTGCACATCCAGCAGGATGACCGCGAAATCGTCCGTCAGCAGCGCTTTGAGCGCTTCCTCCCCCGACGACGCCCGGACCAGTGTCTGATCGAGCGCGGAGAGGATGGCCTCCAACGCCAGCAGATTCTCCGGCCGGTCGTCGACCAGGAGGATCTTGGCCTTCTGCACCATGCCCTGTCCTCCTCGCCCCGGCATGGGGCCTCCCCGGCTCAAGGCTCCGGCCTGTCCGCCGGGCCCCGCCCCAGAGGACGGCATCCTTACGCCGTCCGTCCTTGTGCCGGTCATCGTAGCCCCAGTCCCGAGATCGCCACACCCTGTCACCAAGATGTCACTGTGCACGATGCGGAAACGTGGTGGGAGGGCAGAAGGTTCCCCTCTGCGCCTCCCGATCACGCCCGCACATTGATCACTTTCCGCGCATGTGCCCTTCCATGACCGACAGTAGGTAGTCGGGCTCGACCGGCTTGGTGACGTAGTCGGACGCACCGGACTCGATGGCCTTCTCCCGGTCGCCCTTCATCGCCTTGGCGGTGAGCGCGATGATGGGCAGCCCCTCGAACTGCGGCATCTGCCGGATCGCGGCCGTCGTCGCGTACCCGTCCATCTCCGGCATCATGATGTCCATCAGCACCACGGCCACGTCGTCGTGCGATTCCAGGACCTCGATGCCCTCCCGCCCGTTCTCGGCGTAGAGCACCGCCAGCCCGTGCTGCTCCAGCACGCTCGTCAGCGCGAAGACGTTGCGCACGTCGTCGTCCACGATCAGCACCCGCTCGCCCCGGAAGTCGTACGCCCGCGGCGGGACCGGGAGCGCCTCCTCAAGGCCCCACGCGTCGGCGTCCGGCTGGCCCGGCACCTCCGTCCGCGGCAGCGGCTCGGGCAGGCTCTTGCGCCGCCGCCGGAACAGCGCCGAGGAGCCCTGCCCCGCCGGCTCGGCGGCGGGCAGCCCCGGCCGCGCATGCTGCGCCTGCGCCGCCGGTACGGGGACGGACGCGGCCGGGGCCTGCGGCAGCGCGGGCCGCGCCCCGTCGACCGGCCTGCGGTACAGCTCGCCGCGGGCACCGCCGGGCGTGGGCGGCGCGTACCCCTGCGGGGGCAGCTCGCTCGGGTGCAGCGGCAGGTACAGGGTGAAGGTGGAGCCGCGGCCGGGCTCGCTGGCCGCGTGGATCTCCCCGCCGAGCAGCCGGGCGATCTCCCGGCTGATCGACAGCCCCAGGCCCGTGCCGCCGTACTTGCGGCTGGTCGTCCCGTCGGCCTGTTTGAACGCCTCGAAGATCACCAGCATCTTGCTCGCCGCGATCCCGATGCCGGTGTCGGTCACCGAGAAGGCGATCAGGTCGGCGTCCGCCTCCCGCAGCGAACCGGCCTCCAGCAACTGCTCCCGGATCGCCGTCGGCACGTCGGTCCCGGCCGGCCGGATCACCAGCTCCACGGCGCCCGTGTCGGTGAACTTCACCGCGTTCGACAGCAGGTTGCGCAGCACCTGGAGGAGCCGCTGCTCGTCGGTGTGCAGGGTCGCCGGCAGCTCCGGCGAGACCCGGACCGAGAAGTCCAGGCCCTTCTCCGCGGTCAGCGGCCGGAAGGTGGCCTCCACGTAGTCGACCAGCTGCACGAGGGCGATCCGGGTCGGCGAGACGTCCATCTTCCCGGCCTCGACCTTCGACAGGTCGAGGATGTCGTTGATCAGCTGGAGCAGGTCGGAGCCGGCCCCGTGGATGGTCTCGGCGAACTCCACCTGCTTCGGCGAGAGGTTCTCGTCCGCGTTGTCGGCGAGCAGCTTCGCCAGGATCAGCAGCGAGTTGAGCGGGGTGCGCAGCTCGTGCGACATGTTCGCCAGGAACTCGGACTTGTAGCGCATCGAGACCGCGAGCTGCTCGGCGCGCTCCTCCAGGACCTGCCGGGCCTCCTCGATCTCGGTGTTCTTCACCTCGATGTCCCGGTTCTGCCGGGCCAGCAGCTCGGCCTTCTCCTCCAGCTCCGCGTTGGCGGCCTGGAGGGCCTTCTGCCGGTTCTCCAGTTCGTCGGACCGCTCGCGCAGCTGCTCGGTCATCTCCTGGGACTGCTTGAGCAGCATCTCCGTCTTGGAGTTGACGCTGATGGTGTTGACGCTCGTGCCGATCATCTCGGCGATCTGGCTGAGGAAGTCCTTCTGGATCTGCGTGAACGGGGTGAAGGACGCGAGCTCGATGACGCCGAGCAGCTTGCCCTCGAAGAGCACCGGCAGCACGATCACGTGGGCCGGCGGCGCCTCGCCGAGCCCCGAGGAGATCTTCAGGTAGCCGGGCGGGGTGTTCTCGACCAGGATCGTCCGCTTCTCCTCGGCGACCGTGCCGATCAGCCCCTCCCCCGGCCGGAAGGAGGTGGGCACCTGGCCCCCGGCGTACGCGTAGCTCCCGCGCATCCGCAGCTCGTACGAGCCGTCCGTGCCGCCCTCCGTCCCGATCTCGGTGGTGCCGCCGGCCGGCAGGGCGAGGAAGAAGGCGCCGTGCTGCGCGGAGACCACCGGGGTCAGCTCGCTCATGATCAGCGAGGCCACGTCGTCGAGCTCCCGGCGGCCCTGCATCAGGGCGGAGATCCGGGCGAGGTTGCCCTTGAGCCAGTCCTGCTCCTTGTTGGCCAGGGTGGTGTCGCGCAGGTTGACGATCATCGTGTTGATGTTGTCCTGGAGGACCTGGATCTCGCCCGCCGCGTCCACGTCGACCTTCAGGCTCAGGTCGCCGCGGGTCACCGCGGTGGCCACGGCCGCGATGGCGCGCACCTGCCGGGTCAGGTTCCCGGCCATCTCGTTCACCGACTCCGTCAGGTCCCGCCAGGTGCCGTCGACGTCCCGGACGCGCGCCTGGCCGCCCAGGATGCCCTCCGTACCCACCTCGCGGGCGACTCGGGTCACCTGGTCGGCGAAGGACGACAGCTGGTCGACCATCGTGTTGATGGTGGTCTTCAGCTCCAGGATCTCGCCGCGCGCGTCGATGTCGATCTTCTTGGTCATGTCGCCCTTGGCGATGGCGGTCGTGACCATGGCGATCTGGCGCACCTGACCGGTGAGGTTGGAGGCCATGAAGTTCACCGAGTCGGTGAGGTCCTTCCAGGTCCCCGAGACGCCCGGCACGTGCGCCTGCCCGCCGAGCCGGCCCTCCGTGCCCACCTCGCGCGCCACGCGCGTGACCTCGTCCGCGAAGGAGGAGAGGGTCTTCACCATCGTGTTGACCGTGTCGGCGAGCTGGGCGACCTCGCCGCGGGCCTCGACCGTGACCTTCTTGGTCAGGTCGCCGTTGGCCACCGCCGCCGAAACCTGGGAGATGTTGCGCACCTGCGAGGTCAGGTTGTTGGCCATCAGATTGACGTTGTCGGTCAGGTCCTTCCAGATGCCGGTCACACCGCGCACCCGTGCCTGACCGCCCAGGATGCCCTCGGAACCCACCTCGCGGGCCACCCGGGTCACCTGCTCCGCGAAGGAGGAGAGCTGGTCGACCATCGTGTTGACGGTGGTCACCAGCTCCAGGATCTCGCCCTTGGCGTCGACGGTGATCTTCTTCGACAGGTCGCCCATGGCGACGGCGGTCGTCACCTCGGCGATGTTGCGCACCTGCGAGGTCAGGTTGTTCGCCATGAAGTTGACGGACTGGGTGAGGTCCTTCCAGGTGCCGGAGACCCCCTTCACCTCGGCCTGCCCGCCCAGGATGCCCTCGGTGCCCACCTCGCGGGCCACCCTCGTCACCTGCTCCGCGAAGTTCGAGAGCTGGTCGACCATCGTGTTGAGGGTGTTCTTCAGCTCCAGGATCTCGCCGCGCGCGTCCACGTCGATCTTCTGCGACAGGTCACCGCGCGCCACGGCCGTGGCGACCTGCGCGATGTTGCGCACCTGCGAGGTCAGGTTCCCGGCCATACCGTTCACCGAGTCCGTCAGGTCACGCCACACACCGGCCACGCCGGGCACTTGCGCCTGACCGCCGAGCCGGCCTTCCGTACCCACGTCCCGGGCCACCCGGGTCACCTGCTCGGCGAAGGCCGAGAGCTGGTCGACCATCGTGTTGATGGTGTTCTTCAGCTCCAGGATCTCGCCGCGCGCGTCCACGTCGATCTTCTGCGACAGGTCACCGCGCGCCACGGCCGTGGTCACCTGGGCGATCTGGCGCACCTGGGACGTCAGGTTGCCGGCCATGAAGTTGACGGAGTCGGTGAGCTCCTTCCAGGTGCCGGACACCCCCTCGACCCTGGCCTGGCCGCCGAGGCGGCCCTCCGTGCCCACGTCCCGCGCCATCCGCGTGACCTGGTCGGCGAAGGACGACAGCTGGTCCACCATCGTGTTGACGGTGTTCTTCAGCTGGAGCATCTCGCCGGAGACGTCCACGGTGACCTTCTGCGACAGGTCGCCGTTGGCCACCGCCGTCGTCACCTGGGCGATGTTGCGGACCTGTCCGGTGAGGTTGCGGAAGGCGGTGTTCACCGAGTCGGTGAGGTCCTTCCACGTACCCGCCGCACCCGGCACCTGCGCCTGGCCGCCCAGTTCACCCTCGACGCCGACCTCGCGGGCCACTCGCGTCACTTCGGCACCGAAGGACTGGAGTTGGTCCACCATCGTGTTGACGGTGTTCTTCAACTCCAGCATCTCGCCGGCCACGTTGACCGTGACCTTCTGCGACAGGTCACCGTTCGCGACCGCCGTCGTCACCTGCGCGATGTCCCGCACCTGCGTGGTGAGGTTGCGGAAGACCGTGTTCACCGAGTCGGTGAGGTCCTTCCACGTACCCGCCGCGCCCGGCACCTGCGCCTGACCGCCGAGCAGGCCCTTGGCCCCGACCTCGCTCGCCACGCGCGTGACCTCGTCCGCGAACGTCCGCAGCGTTTCGGTCATCTGATTGATCGTTTCGGCCAGCTGCGCGACCTCGCCCCGCGCGCTCACCCGGACCTTCTGCGACAGGTCGCCGTTCGCGACCGCCGTCGTCACCTGTGCGATGCCGCGCACCTGGGCCGTCAGGTTGCCGGCCATGGTGTTGACGGAGTCGGTCAGGTCCTTCCACACGCCCGCGACCCCGGGCACCTTCGCCTGGCCGCCCAGCTCGCCCTCCGTGCCCACCTCGCGGGCGACACGGGTCACTTCGGAGGAGAAGGAGGACAGCTGGTCCACCATCGTGTTGACGGTGTTCTTCAGCTGGAGCATCTCGCCGGCCACGTGCACCGTGACCTTGCGCGACAGATCGCCCTTGGCGACCGCCGTCGTGACGAGAGCGATGTCACGCACCTGAGCGGTGAGCCGGTACGCCATCGTGTTGACGGAGTCGGTCAGATCCTTCCAGGAACCGGACATTCCGCGCACCTGGGCCTGACCGCCGAGCTTGCCCTCGGTACCCACCTCCAGCGCCACGCGCGTCACCTCGTCGGTGAACGCGGACAACTGGTCGACCAGGTTGTTGACCGTACGCCCGACCTTCAGGAACTCCCCGCGCAGCGGATGCCCCACCCCCTCGGGTGCCTGCGTGCGCAGGTCCATCCGCTGGTCCAGGTCGCCCTCGGCCACCGCCGACAGCACCCGGCCCACCTCTGACACCGGCCGCGCCAGGTCGTCCACGAGCTGGTTCGAGGCGTCGATCGCGGCGGCCCAGGAGCCCTCGCAGGCACCCGTTTCCAGCCGTTCGCTGAGCTTGCCCTCGCGGCCCACCATCCGCCGGACCCGGGAGAGCTCCCCGGTCAGGTGCAGATTGCGGTCGGCGACCTCGTTGTAGACGGCGGCGATCTCCGCCATCACGCCTTCGCCGGACACCGTCAGGCGCTTGCGGAAGTTCCCGTCCCGCATCGACACCAGGGCCGTGAGCAGCCGGTTCAGAGCGGCGGTATCGACTTCGATCGTGTCGCCGCGCCGCGGACGCCCTCCCTTGGGCCGCGTCCCTGTACGCCGCACCGCTGCGCCAGACTCCACCGTGTCCCTCCCGAAAGGGTCGACCGCCGTTCCACCGGACACCTGACTCCTCACGAGCCGGTTCCGCAAGCCTGCCCAGTGTTTCACCCTGGCCGAACCCGGCCATAACACTTCGGCACCATCGCATACCCGCCGTACCCTCCGGGTGGATTCCCGGACGACGGCACCATGCCGACCGCGAAGGTAAGTAACCTGGCACTCGATGTCCAACCGCGTCGAAGGAGACTCGTGATCACGGCACGGGCGGCTGCCAGTTTCGATCCCGTCGGGCGATCCGTCGCCGCCGCTCGCGCGTTCGTCCGCGATACGCTGCAGGGCTGGGGCTTCGCGGACATCGTCGACGACGCCGTGGTCCTCACCAGTGAGCTCGTCACGAACGCCGTGGTCCACGCCGGGACCCGGGCCGAGGTCCTGTGCCTGCGCTCCGGGGACGGCGTTCGCGTCGAGGTCGCCGACCGCTACCCGGAGCGGGAGCTGCCGCTCCAGCACCCCGGCGAGCGCCCGTACGCCGACCCCGACCGCGAGAACGGCCGCGGCCTGATGCTCTGCGCCGCCCTCGCCACCCGCTGGGGCGTCGAGTACACGGCCACGCACAAGCACGTGTGGTTCCGGCTCGACCTCCCGGACCGTCCGGTCGGTACCCGCTCCGCCGGCCCGGTCGTGCCCGACCGGCTGCTCCCCCTCGCCGACAGCAGGGTCCGCGTGGCCGTCCTCCAGATCGACTCCGCCGACTGCATCAGCGCCTGGAACGAGGACGCCGAGCACATCTTCGGCTACCCCGCGGAGAAGACCGTGGGCCGCCCGCTCGCCGAGCTCGCCGCCTGGCCGCAGACCCCCGGCACCGGAACCGGCATCGCCGAGGCCCTGCGGCTGTCGCGCTGGGAGGGCAGTTACGGGCTCCGCGGCTCGGACGGCCGTGTCATCCCCGTCTACGCCTCCCACCTGCGGGTCCGCGACGCGCACGGCGAACCGTCCATCGTCTGCCTCCTCGTCCACGACGACGAGCGCGCCCTGCTCCAGACCCCGGCGCGCACGCCCGCCGCCGACGGCGGCCAGCTCACCGAGCCCCGCCCCGTGGACCCGTTCGAGGTCTTCATCGGCTCTCCCGCCCCCGACGACCTCGACGCCCTGCTCCAGCGCACCGTCGAGCGGGCCCGCGACCTCCTCGACGCCGACTCCGCCTTCCTCCTCCTCGCGACGGACGACGAAACGGAGCTCGAGGTCCGCGCCACCACCGGCCTGCCCTCCACGCGCCAGCGTTTCGCCCGCGTCCCCGTCGAGGCCGGCACCAACCGGTACGGCTCCGCCCGCATGCCCGCCGTCCACGACGACCTGACCGTCGTCCCCGGAGCCGTCCCGCTCCTGGAATCCACCGGCATGCGCTCCGCCGTCACGGTCCCCCTCAAGGTCGAAGGCCGGCTCACGGGCTCGCTCGGCGTGGCCGCCGAGATCCCGGGCCGCTACACCAACGAGGAGGCCCTGCGCCTCCAGTTCGCCGCCGACCGCATCGCCCTCGCCGTCGAATCCGCCCGCCTCGGCGAGCTGGAACGCCTGCGCCGCGGCTCCCTGTCCTTCCTCGTCGAGGCCTCCGACCTGCTGGCCGGCACCCTCGACCGGGACCAGACGCTTGCCCTGATGGCCCAGATGACCGTCCCGACGCTCGCCACCTGGTGCGCCGTCTACACGATCGCCGACCAGTCCTCCGACCCGTACCTCTCGTACGTCCTCCACGAGGACGAGGAGCGCATCGACGCCCTCAAGGCCCTGCTCTCCCGGGTCAGCCCGCCCGAACCGGTCCGCGAGGCCGGCGCCCGCCCCTGGCCGGAGACCTCCCTCGCGGTCGGCGGCGAGACCGTGGTCCTCCCGCTCCTCGCCCGTAACCGTGTCATCGGACTGCTCACCCTCGGCAAGCCGTCCGAGGAGCACTTCCGCCAGGAGATCCTGGAGCTCGCCGAGGACCTGTCCCGCCGGGCCGCCCTCGCCCTGGACAACGCCCGCCTCTACTCCGAGCGCACGGCGATCAGCCGCTCCCTCCAGCGCAGCCTGCTGCCGCCCGGCTCCCCCGCCATCCCCGGCATGGAGGTCGAGGTCATCTACCGCGCGGCCGGCGAGGGCAACGAGGTGGGCGGCGACTTCTACGACGTCTTCCCGATCCGCGACGGCGCGTACGGCTTCGCCATCGGCGACGTCTGCGGCACGGGCCCCGAGGCTGCCGCCGTCACCGGCCTCGCCCGGCACGCCCTGCGCCTCCTGGCCCGCGAGGGCCTCGGCGGACCGGCCGTCCTGCAGCGCCTCAACGCGGCCATCCTCGACGAGGGCGCCCGCAGCCGCTTCCTGACCCTTCTCTACGGCGAGCTGCACCCCCAGCCGGACGGCGGGGCCCTGATGAAGGTCGTCTGCGCGGGGCACCCGCTCCCGCTGCGCCTGCGCCCGAACGGCGAGGTCCTGGCAGCCGCCGAGCCCCAGCCGCTGCTGGGCGTCATCGACGACCTCGACCTCTACGAGCAGACGCTGACCCTCGACCCGGGCGACGTGCTGCTGTGCGTCACGGACGGGGTGACGGAACGCCGCGAGGGCACCCGCATGCTCGGCGACGACGGCCTCACGGAGGTCCTCACCACCTGCACGGGCCTCACCGCGGGCGCGGTCGCCTCCCGGGTCCTGCGGGCCGTGGAACGCTTCGCGGCGGAACCCGCCTCGGACGACATGGCCATCCTCGCCTTCCGGGTCCCGCACCAGCGCACGGGCGACTGATCACCGCCGCGGCAGCCGCGGCGACACGATCATGAATGACGGTGCGGCCATCTCCGTGGCCCAAGGGGGCGCGGCTCCCTCTCCGGCACCGCGGTCGCTGCTGCCGCCCTCCGGTACGGGACTCGACTCGATGAGCGCCGGCGACGACGTGGAACCGGCACCGGCATCGTCGGCCGGGGCCGTCACGACCCGGAGGACGAAGCGCCGGATCCATGCGATGTTCGTGTTCACGTTCATGAGAGGGTCCTTCCTCGGATCGAGGAACCCCGTGCCTCGGGCTCCCGTGAACCCATTGCGCCCCGAGGCGCGACCCTGGTCATGGCCCGGAAAGTCGGGACTTGACAGACACCACAAACGCAGAAAGGCCCCCGCCACAAGGCGGGGGCCTTTCTCTTTGGAGCCCTTTAACGGAATCGAACCGTTGACCTTCTCCTTACCATGGAGACGCTCTACCGACTGAGCTAAAAGGGCGGGTTGTTCGGCGGCGTCCTACTCTCCCACAGGGTCCCCCCTGCAGTACCATCGGCGCTGAAAGGCTTAGCTTCCGGGTTCGGAATGTAACCGGGCGT
>NZ_JBIWFI010000053.1:0-49596 GCF_044762985.1 Streptomyces sp. NPDC096339
GCTTGCCCTTGGCGTGCTGGGTCTCGGTCGCGCGGTCACTCGGGCCGCGCCGCGCCTGCTCACGCAGCGAGTGCAGCTCGGCCACGCGCCCGCGGGCGTCCGTGGGCTCGCTCGGGGTCTGGTCCACAACGGTCATGTACCGACCTTACGAAGCGGGCCATCAAAAACCTCCGTTCATTCCGCACAGTCTCCGGAGTGTTCCGCTGTCCGGCCCGCACAGTACGGCGAAGGGATGCAAGGACTTCACCAGACGGGACCTTCGTCCTTTGTGTGACTTCCACAAATCCGCGCGACACCCACCGAGGATGTTGAATTTTGAACGGAATAGGCCTAACGTCGTTCTCGTTGAGGTCGTTGAACATTCAACAGACCGGATCCCCCCACCGAGGAGTACGTCATGGGCATCTTCACCCGCCGCAGCCAGACCGCCGACGCCACCACCACCGCCGCCACGCTCGCAGTGGACCCGGCGCTCGCCGCCCTCACCGGCGACTACGCCATCGACCCCGCCCACAGCAGCATCGGCTTCACCGTCCGGCACGCCATGGTGACCAACGTGCGCGGCGGCTTCGAGACGTTCGAGGGCAGCCTGCACCTGGACGGCGGCGAGCCCGCCCGGTCCACCGCCTCCATCGACGTGACGATCGGTTCGGTCAACACCGGCATCGCGGACCGCGACGCCCACCTGCTGGGCAGCGACTTCTTCGACGCCGAGCTCTTCCCGAAGATGACCTTCCGGTCCACCGGGGCGGCGCAGCTGGGCGGCGACAAGTACCGCATCACCGGCGAGCTGACCATCAAGGACGTGACCCGGCCGCTCTCCATCGACCTGGAGTTCAACGGCTCCGCCACCGACGTCTACGGCAGCGAGCGCGTGGGCTTCGAGGGCTCGGCCGAGATCCTGCGCTCCGAGTGGGGCCTGACCTGGAACGCCGCGCTGGAGGCCGGCGGCGTGATGGTCAGCGACAAGGTGAAGCTGACCTTCGACATCTCCGCGATCAAGCAGGCCTGAGCGGAGCCCGGGGGCGGCTAGAAGCCGCCCCCGCCGTCGAACCCGCCGCCCCCGTCGAACCCGCCACCGCCACCGAAGTCCCCGCCGCCGAAGTCGGACGGGTTGAAGTCGGCCCCGGACACGTCCCCGCCGTCGAAGCCGTTGTCGAAGCCGTTGCCGCCGCCGAAGTCGGAGGCGTAGGCCGGGCTGGACATCATCGAACCGAGCATCGTGCCCACGAGGAGGCCGGGCAGGATGCCGCCGCCGAAGTAGCCGCCGGCCCAGGGACCGTACGCCGGGCCGGCGTCGTAGTAGGGGCGCGGCCCGTGTTCGGTGTCGACCGTGCGCACCGCCGGGTCCAGGCCGTCGCGCAGCCGGACCGCGTCCGCCGTACAGACGGGCACGGTACGGGCGGCCCCGCCGGCCGGAGCCCAGGTGGCGTCCTCGGTGCTCGGCCCGTGGCGCGGGTCGAAGAAGCACGGCGAACGGCGCTCGGGCAGGGGCTCGCCCTTCCGGCGCGCGTCCAGGCGGGCCAGCGCGTACCGGCCGTCCTCCAGGGCCTGTGTGACCCCCTTGACCTCTTCCGGGTACTGGACCGAGGCCATGATCTGCTTGGCCCTCTCGTACGAGTCGAGCCCCTGCTCGTAGTCCTTGCGCATGGCGTCGTCCGCGCCGGGCTCGCCGGGGTGGAAGTCGAGCCGGTCGAGTTCCTCGCCGAAGGCCGTGATGTCCTCGTCGACGACCACGCCGAGCCGCTCGATCGCCTCGCGCCGGGCCTCTTCCTTCTTCTTCCGGTTGCGCCGCACCAGCGCGTACGCACCGCCGCCGCCGACTGCGGCGACCGCGGCGAGGGTGATCAGTCCGCCCACGGGGGCTCCGGAGTCCGCGGCGGTGCCGCCCCAGGAGGCGGGGGCGCGGCCCTTGGTCTGGCTCAGGGCCTGGTCCACGAAGTTGTCCAGCTGGGTGCTCGCGTCGGGCGAGCCCACCTTCACCGCGTCGGTCAGGTTGCGGACGGCGTTCCCCGGCATGACCGCCCGGTCGGCGCCGGCGTCGAAGCCGTCGCCGAGCCGGATCGCGTACAGCCCGGTGATGCCCGTCTCGGCGCGGACGGCGCGCAGCACCGTGTCCTGGGGGAACTCCGAGGTGGCGGGCAGCACGGCGACGAACACCGGCTTCCCCGCGTCCTTGATCTTCTTCGCGAGGGCGTCCGCCTGGGCCTTCGGCAGCTGGGCCTCGGCCCGGGGGTCGACGTAGACGGGCCCGCGCTTGAGGGCCTCCCCCACGGCGGCGACGCCCGTGTCGGCCGACGCCTGCGGGGCGACCACGAGAGCGGTCGCCGACAGGGCCAGCAGCAGACCGGACAGCACCGATCCAATTCGTACGGATATCAGCCTGGTCCTCATACACACGAAGCTACCCGAACGGGCTAACTCTTGTGTGAATGGGACATAAGCGCGCCCGGGCGGGTGACGGGGCTACTCGGGCGGTTCCACGCCCGCGTGCAGGAGGCCGTACGTGAAGGCGTCCTCCAGGGCCTGCCAGGAGGCGGCGATCACGTTTTCCGCGACGCCGACCGTGGACCACTCGCGGCTGCCGTCCGTCGTGGAGATCAGGACGCGGGTCGTGGACTCCGTGCCGTGCTTGCCCTCCAGGATGCGGACCTTGTAGTCGATGAGCTCGAACTTGGCCAGCTGGGGGTAGAAGCGCTCCAGGGCCACCCGCAGGGCGCGGTCCAGCGCGTTGACCGGGCCGTTGCCCTCCGCCGTGGCGACGATCCGCTCGCCCTTGGCCCACAGCTTGACCGTGGCCTCGTTGGCGTGGGTGCCGTCCGGGCGGTCCTCGACGATCGCGCGCCAGGACTCGATGCGGAAGTACCTGCGGGCCCGGCCCTCGGCCTCCGCGCGCAGCAGCAGCTCGAAGGAGGCGTCGGCCGCCTCGTAGGTGTAGCCCTGGAGCTCGCGCTCCTTGACCCGCTCCACGACCCGCGAGATCAGCGCGCGGTCGCCGTTGAGGTCGACGCCGAGTTCCTTGCCCTTGAGCTCGATGGAGGCCCGGCCGGCCATGTCGGAGACCAGCATCCGCATGGTGTTGCCGACCCGCTCGGGGTCGATGTGCTGGTAGAGGTCCGGGTCGACCTTGATGGCCGAGGCGTGCAGGCCCGCCTTGTGCGCGAAGGCGGAGAGGCCGACGTACGGCTGGTGCG
The DNA here is from genome assembly GCF_044762985.1 of Streptomyces sp. NPDC096339. NCBI lineage: Bacteria > Bacillati > Actinomycetota > Actinomycetes > Kitasatosporales > Streptomycetaceae > Streptomyces > Streptomyces sp. NPDC096339. Next base: position 3,195 of record NZ_JBIWFI010000053.1, read on the forward strand.
TGGAGGGGGTGAGGTTCACGACCTCGGCGATGGCGTGCGAGATCCGGGTCATCTCGGCCAGCGCGCCCTCGGGGAGCACCTGGCGCCCGTACTTGATCTCCAGGGCCGCGACCACGGGGAAGAGGTTGGCGTTGCCGACGCGCTCGCCGTAGCCGTTCGCCGTGCACTGGACGTGCGTGGCGCCGGCGTCGACGGCCGCGAGGGTGTTGGCGACGGCGCAGCCGGTGTCGTCCTGGGCGTGGATGCCGAGACGGGCGCCGGTGTCGGCGAGGACGGTGGCGACGGTGGCGGTCACCTGGGCGGGGAGCATGCCGCCGTTGGTGTCGCAGAGGATGACGACGTCGGCGCCGGCCTCGTGGGCGGCGCGCACGACGGACTTCGCGTACTCGGCGTTGGCCCGGTAGCCGTCGAAGAAGTGCTCGCAGTCGACGAAGACGCGGCGCCCCTGGGCGACCAGGTGGGAGACGGTGTCGCGGACCATCTCCACGTTCTCGTCGAGGGTGGTGCGCAGGGCGAGCTCGACGTGGCGGTCGTGGGACTTGGCGACGAGGGTGATCACCGGGGCGCCGGACTCCAGCAGGGCCCGCACCTGCGGGTCCGTGGCGGCCGAACCGCCGGCGCGGCGGGTCGCGCCGAAGGCGACGAGCTGGGCGTTCTTGAAGTCGATCTCCGCACGGGCACGGGCGAAGAACTCGGTGTCACGGGGGTTGGCGCCGGGCCAGCCGCCTTCGATGAAGCCCACGCCGAACTCGTCCAGGTGACGGGCGATCGTCAGCTTGTCGGCGACGGTGAGGTTGATGCCCTCGCGCTGGGCGCCGTCGCGCAGGGTGGTGTCGAAGACGTGGAAGCTGTCGTCCAGGCCCCCGGACAGCACATGTGCCGCCTCTGGTGTCGTCGTCATGCTGATCTGACTCCTGTCGGATGAGTGGTTCCGGATACCCGGGGGATCCACTGCCCCCATCATCGCGCGCGTTCACGTCCCGGCATGGATGAGGCCGGGAAACGAAAAGACCTCTCGCGGGTGCGAGAGGTCTGCGCGCGGGTCTGGGGCACGGTGGCCGCTTCCCGCGAAGGTCTTCCACGGTTCAGCGGTCACTGAGGACCGGCGCGCTGCTGGCGATAATCATGAGCTGAGCAGGCACGCTCGCAGTGTGCCATACCGCTTGCCGCGGATGGACGGCGATCTCACGATGCGGGCACTCGCCCCGCACCCACCCGCTCCGGGCCGCGGGCGATCCAGCCCTGCCGGCGTTTGAGGCGCGGGGTCCGGGGCGGAGCCCCGGCAGCGGCGCCGTGGCCGACCGCCCGTGCACCACCGGCCGTGCCCGCAAGAGCCGGGCCTACGGCAGGGGGGTGAGTGCTGCCGTGAGGTATTCGCGGACGTGGTCCAGGATTTCCGCACGGTCGACCGTCGGCAGACCGACCGCCAGCTGGATGCTGAAGCCGTCCAGGAGCGCCCGGGTGCGTGCCGCGAAACGATCGGCGTCCACCGGGCGGAACTCGCCGCGCGAGATGCCCTCCGCGAGCAGGGCCACCAGGTCGCGGTGCCAGGCGCCCTCGATGGCCGCCTGTCGGTCGCGCTCCTCGGGGCCGGCGTTCTGGGAGCGGTTCCAGACCTCCAGCCACAGCGTCCAGTGCGGGTCGCGGGCCTGCGTGGGCACGTAGAGGTCCACGTACGCCGCCAGCCGCTCCCGCACCGGCCCGCGCCGGGACAGCAGCGCGCGCCGTTCGGTGCCCAGTTCCGCCTCGCTCCACTCCAGGGTCTGCAGCAGGAGCTCGTCCTTGCTGCGGAAGTAGTAGAGGAGGTGGCCGCTGCTCATGCCCACCTCGCGGCCCAGACCGGCCATGGTCAGGCCCTCCAGCCCGCGCTCGGCGATCGTGGCCATGGCGGCGACGAGTACGTCCTCGCGCGGGGGCGCGTTCTTGCGCGCCGCCCGTACCGGTACTCCGCCCGCCGCCATGGTCACTCCTTCGAACGTGGTGCCTCGGGTCAGACCTTCGGCTGCTGCTGGGTGATGCAGTGGATACCGCCACCCCCGGCGAAAATCGTACGTGCGTCGACGAGCGTCACCGTCCGCTCCGGGAACAGTCCGCGGAAGATCTCGGCCGCCTCCTCGTCGCGCGGGTCGTCGAAGGAGCACAGGACGACGCCGTCGTTGCACAGGTAGTGGTTGATGTAGGAGTAGTCCACCCACTCCCCGTCCTCTTCCAGCACGGTCGGCGCCGGGATCTCCACGACCTCGAGCCGCCGGCCCTGGGCGTCCGTGGACGCGCGCAGGATGGCCGCGATGGTCTTGCAGCGCTCGTGGTCCGGGTGGGCCGGGTCGGGCTGGCTGTGGACCATGACGACGCCGGGGCGGGCGAAGGCGGCGACGATGTCGACGTGGCCCTGCGTGCCGTAGGTGCCGTAGTCGCCGGCCAGGCCGTAGGGGAGCCAGATCGCCTTGGTGGTGCCGAGGTGGGCGTGGATCTCCTGCTCGACCTGCTCGCGGGTCCAGTCGGGGTTGCGGCCCTTGCCCAGCTGGACGGTGTCGGTGAGGAGCACGGTGCCCTCGCCGTCCACGTGGATGGCGCCGCCCTCGTTGACGAGCGGGGTGCTGTAGGTGCGGGTGCCGACCACGTCCGAGATGTGCCGGGCGATCTTGGAGTCGTGCTCCCAGCGGGCCCATTCCTGGGCGCCCCAGCCGTTGAAGGTCCAGTCGACGGCCGCCAGCTCGCCGGCGTCGTTGGTGACGAAGGTCGGGCCGATGTCGCGCATCCAGGCGTCGTCGAGGTCCCGCTCCACCAGCACCAGTTCGTGGCCGTCGGCCCCTCCGGCGATCGCGCGGGCGCTCTCGGCGTCACCGGGCGAGACGACGAGGGTCACGGGCTCGTACGTGCGTACCGCGCGGGCCACGGCTCCCCAGGCCTCGCGGGCCTCGGCGAGCTCCTGCTCGTTGGTGAAAGTGGGGTTGGGGCTCGGCCAGGCCATCCAGGTGCGCTCGTGGGGCATCCACTCGGCGGGCATCCGGAATCCGTCGTTCACGGGCTTGTTCGTGGTCATGAGGGGTCCTTACGGGCTTGCGGGCAAGGCTGCTTAGAGGAAGTACAGGCGATTGAGGGAGACCGAGTCGGCCGCTTCGGAGCGCAGCGGTTCCCCGTCGAGGGAGACGAGGCCGCTGCGCGCGTCCACATCGACCGCGCCCACCCGGGAGTTGAGGAGCAGGTCCCCCGGGCCGATGCCGCGGGTGCCGCGGACGGCGACCCGGCGCCGGCGGGTCGGCATCTCGTCGCTGCCCAGGGCCGCCGCGGCGGCCGAGACGAAGGCGACGGAGATGTCGGCGGCCGTGGCCCCGTACGAGCCGAACTGCGGTCCGAGGACCAGCGGTTCGCAGGTGTCGGTGGCCGCGTTGGGGTCGCCGGTGACCCCGTAGGCCGGGAAGCCCGACTTGAGCACCAGCTGCGGCTTGGCGCCGAAGAACTGGGGGCGCCACAGCACGATGTCGGCGAGCTTGCCGACCTCGATGGAGCCGATCTCGTGGGCCAGGCCGTGGGCGATGGCCGGGTTGATGGTCAGCTTGGCCATGTAGCGCAGCACGCGGGCGTTGTCGTCGCCCTCGCCGTCGCCGTCCAGCGGGCCGAGCTCGCCCTTCATCTTGGCGGCCATGGCGAAGGTGCGGCGTACGGTCTCGCCCGCGCGTCCCATGCCCTGGGCGTCGGAGGAGGTGATGCCGATCGCGCCCAGGTCGTGCAGCACGTCCTCGGCGCCCATGGTGCCCGCGCGGATCCGGTCCCGGGCCATGGCCGCGTCGCCGGGGAGGTCCGGCTTGAGGTCGTGGACGGAGACGATCATTCCGTAGTGCTCGGCGACCGCGTCCCGGCCGAAGGGCAGGGTGGGGTTGGTGGAGGAGCCGATGACGTTCGGCACGCCCGCCATCTTGAGCACGTTCGGGACGTGCCCGCCGCCGCAGCCCTCGATGTGGAAGGCGTGGATCGTACGGCCTTCCAGCACCCGCAGGGTGTCCTCGACGGAGAGGCATTCGTTCAGGCCGTCGCTGTGCAGGGCGACCTGTACGTCGTGCTCCTCGGCCACGCGCAGCGCCGTGTCCAGGGCCCGGGTGTGGGCACCCATGTCCTCGTGGACCTTGAAGCCGGACGCACCGCCCTCGGCGAGGGCCTCGACGAGCGGGGCGGCGTCCGAGGATGAGCCGCGGGCGAGGAAGCCGATGTTGACGGGCCAGGCGTCGAAGGCGTTGAAGGCGTGCTTCAGCGCCCACGGGGAGTTGACGCCGACGCCCCAGACCGGGCCGAACTCCTGGCCGATGATCGTGGTGACGCCCGCGGCGAGCGAGGCCTCCATGACGCGCGGGGAGAGCAGGTGCACGTGGGTGTCCACCGCTCCGGCCGTCGCGATCAGGCCCTCGCCGGAGACGATCGACGTGCCCGTGCCGACGACCACGTCGACGCCGTCGAGGGTGTCGGGGTTGCCGGCCCGGCCGATCGCGTGGATCCGGCCCTCGCGGATGCCGATGGACACCTTGCGGATGCCGAGCACCGCGTCGATCACCAGGACGTTGCTGATGACGACGTCGCAGGTCTCGCGGACCGCGGCGGCCTTCAGGTGCAGGCCGTCACGGGCGGTCTTGCCGAAGCCGGCCAGGAACTCGTCCCCGGGCTTCTGCGCGTCGGACTCCACCCGGACGGTCAGTCCGGAGTCGCCGAGCCGCACCCGGTCCCCGGCGCGGGGGCCGAAGACGGAGGCGTACTCGTGGGGGTCGATGTGCCGGCTGCCGGGGGCGCAGTGCGCGCTGTGGTCGGTGTGCGGGGTCTGACGGCTCACGCCTGGTCTCCTTCCGGGGCGCCTGCGGTGGTGTCGGCCACGCCCAGGTAGCCGCAGGCGGCGGCCCGGCGCAGGGCCTCCGCCTTGGCGCCGGGGGCGTCGAGCGGGCCGTCGACCAGGCCCGCGAAGCCGATGGCGATGCGGTCGCCGCCGATCGGGACCAGGCCGACCTCGCCCTCGCCGTGCGGGTCGAACCGGACGGACGAGCCGGCCGGCACGCACAGCCGCATGCCGTAGGCGGCGGCGCGGTCGAAGTCGAGGCGCGGGTTGGCCTCGAAGAAGTGGAAGTGGGAGGTGACGCTCACCGGCACCGCGGCGGTGTTGCGCACCCGCAGGTGCAGCACCGGTTCCGGCTGGGGGACGCCGGGGCCGGGGACGACCGCGCCAGGGGCGTCGTCGCCGAGCGACGCCGCGCCCTGGATGGGCGACGAGACCACCGCGAGACGGGATCCGTCGTCGAAGACGGCCTCCACGTGCACCTCGGAGACCACATCGGCCACACCGGGCAGGACGTCGTCCGGGCCCAGCACGCCGCGGGCCTCCTCGATCGCCTCCGCCAGTCGCTTGCCGTCACGGGCCGCCTCGCAGACCGTGTCCGCGATCAGCGCGGTGGCCTCGGGGACGTTGAGCCGCAGGCCCCGGGCCCGCCGGGCCCTGGCCAGTTCAGCAGCGCTGCGGAGCAGCAGCCGGTCGCGCTCCGTAGGGGTCAGCCGCATGCCGATCCACCACCTCTTGAGTCGATGGGTTAGAGCATCACTCTAACTCTTCATTTCCTCGCAAGGAATCATTGACCTGAGACCAGGGAGTAAGTCACATTGAGTGTCGCTCAAACGAATACGCAACCACCCCCCGCCCTGCCAAGGGAGTCCCCCCATGCCCATCGAACAGCGCGGAGTCGACACCATCCCGGAGGAGGAGCGGACGAGCGGTCCCCGTGACCTGATCTCGATCCTCCTCGGCTCCAACCTCTGCCTCGGTGTGATCGTCTTCGGCTGGCTGCCCCCGTCCTTCGGGCTGGGTCTGTGGCCCTCGGTCACCGCCATCGTGACCGGCACCCTCGTCGGGATCGCCTTCACCGCGCCGCTGGCACTCGTCTCGCTGCGAACCGCCACCAACCTCTCCACCTCCAGCGGCGCCCAGTTCGGCGTAAGGGGGCGGCTGGTCGGCTCCGTCGTCGGCCTGCTGCTCGCCCTCGGCTACACCGCGCTCACCCTGTGGATCGGTGGTGACGTGATGGTCGGCACCCTGGCCCGGCTGATCGGCCTGCCGGACACGGGCCTCACCCACGCCGCGATGTACGGGGTCCTGGCTGCGTTCACGGTGGTCGGAGCGGTGTTCGGCTACCGCCTGCTGCTGCGCATGAGCAAGGCGCTCTCGATCGGCATGGTGATCCTGCTGGCCATCGGGATCTACGCCTACGCGCCCGGTTTCACCACCGCCGCCCCGGCGGACACCTCGTACCTGCTCGGCTCCTTCTGGCCGACCTGGATACTCGCCGCCGTCGCCGCCGGCCTCAGCGGTCCCGTCGCCTTCATCACCCTGCTCGGGGACTACACGCGCTACGTCTCCCCCCGCAAGCACAGCTCCCGCAAGGTCTACTGGGCCACCTGTCTGGGCCTGCTGATCGGCCTGCTGGTGCCGCAGCTGTTCGGCACCTACACCGCGCTCGCCGCCGGCGCCGGAGCCGACTACGCCGGGCCGCTCGTGGAGGCGTCGCCCTTCTGGTACCTGGTGCCGCTGCTGGTGGCCGCGGCCGCCGGTTCGGTGGGCAACGCCGGCCTGATGCTCTACTCCATGGGCCTCGACCTGGACGCCATCGTCCCCAAGGCCACCCGCACCAAGGCCACCGTGATCGCCGCTTCCGTCGCCACGGCCTTCGTCTTCATCGGCTCCTTCGAGTGGGACGTCCAGTCCGCGATGACGTCCTTCGTACTGCTGCTGACCGCAATCGGCACCCCGTGGGCCGTGATCACCCTGATCGGCTACGTGCGCTGCCGCGGCCGGTACGACGCCGACGCCCTCCAGGTCTTCAACCGCCGCTCGGTCGGTGGCATCTACTGGTACCGCGGCGGCTGGAACATCGCGGCCACCGCCTCCTGGGCGATCGGCGCCGGGGTCGGCCTGCTCGCGGTGACCACCCCCTTCTACGAGGGCCCGCTGCTCTCCCTCACCGGCGGCGTGGACTGCTCCTTCGTCCTCTCCGGCCTGGTCGGAGGCCTGGTCTACACGGCCCTGACCGCCCGCACCGCCCCGGTGACCGCCCCCGCCCCCGCCTCCGCCTCCGCCGAGGAGCCGGAGCCCGCGGCCGCCGTCTGATCCGGCCCCGTACGCGAGAAGGGCCCGCCTCCCGATCGGGAGGCGGGCCCTTCTCGCGTTCCGGGGGACTAGCCCAGCGGGTGCATCCAGCCGTGGGTGTCGGCGGCGTGGCCCGTCTGGAGGTCCAGGAGGGCCTTGCGGAGCTTCATGGTGACCTCGCCGGGCTCGCCGTCGCCCTGGGTCCAGTTGGCGCGCTCGGACTTGACCGAGCCGACCGGGGTGATCACGGCCGCGGTGCCGCAGGCGAACACCTCGGTGAGGGTGCCGTTGGCGTTGTCGCGCTCCCAGTCCTCGGTGGTGATCCGGCCCTCCTCGGCGGTGTAGCCGAGGTCGCGGGCGATGGTGAGGAGGGAGTCGCGGGTGATGCCCGGGAGGAGCGAGCCGGTGAGCTCGGGGGTGACGATGCGGTCCCCGTACACGAAGTACAGGTTCATCCCGCCCATCTCCTCGATCCAGCGGTGCTCGACGGCGTCGAGCCAGACCACCTGGTCGCAGCCGTGCGAGGCCGCCTGGGCCTGGGCGACCAGGGACGCCGCGTAGTTGCCGCCGGTCTTGGCCGCGCCGGTGCCGCCCTTCGCCGCCCGGACGTACTCCTCGGAGAGCCAGACGGAGACGGGCTTCACGCCGCCGGGGAAGTACGCGCCGGCGGGCGAGGCGATGACGATGAAGAGGAACTCGTTGGCCGGGCGGACACCGAGCCCGACCTCGGAGGCGAACATGAAGGGGCGCAGGTACAGGGAGGCCTCGCCGGAGTCCGGCACCCAGGCCCGGTCCTGCTGGACGAGGGCGTCGCAGGCCGCGATGAACAGCTCGGTCGGCAGCTCCGGCATGGCCATGCGGCGCGCGGAGGCCTGGAAGCGCTCGGCGTTGGCCTGCGGGCGGAAGGTGGCGACGGTGCCGTCGGTCTGCTTGTACGCCTTGAGGCCCTCGAAGATGGTCTGCGCGTAGTGCAGGGTCATGTTCGCCGGGTCGATCGACAGCGGCGCGTACGGGACCAGCTCTGCGTCGTGCCAGCCGCGACCCTCGGTCCACTTGATCGTCACCATGTGGTCGGTGAAGTGGCGGCCGAAGCCGGGGCTGGCCAGGATCGCCTCGCGCTCCGCGTCGGACAGCGGGTGCGAGGAGGGCTTGAGCTCGATCGTGGGCGTCGTCATGAGTGCTTGTCCTTCACCGGTTGTGTATGGCGGACCGCGCTCACGGCGTACTAGGACGTCCGAGCTTCCCCGTATTCCGCGGCCTCGCGTTCGATTATCGCGCGCACGAGGACTTCGGAGAAGCGGGGGTAGCGGCCCAGGGGAGATGGTGGCACCCGGGGCCGCGCAGGAAAAGCCGCCGGGTCGCCTGTGTGACCCGACGGCTTCCTGGAGTGGTGCTGCCGGGTCAGCCGGCTACTCGCGCGGCGAGTGCGTCGCCGATCGCGTCGGTGGAGCGGAAGGTGCCGTCGCGCTCCGCGAGGTCGGCGGAGACCGCGTCCTCGATGCGGACGGCCTGGGCCTCGTAGCCCAGGTGACGCAGCAGGAGGGCCACGGAGAGGATCGTCGCGGTCGGGTCGGCCTTGCCGGTGCCCGCGATGTCCGGGGCCGAGCCGTGGACGGGCTCGAACATGGACGGGAACGCGCCGGTCGGGTTGATGTTCCCGGAGGCGGCGAGGCCGATTCCGCCGGTCACGGCGGCGGCCAGGTCGGTGAGGATGTCACCGAAGAGGTTGTCCGTCACGATGACGTCGAAGCGCTCGGGCTGGGTGACGAAGAAGATCGTCGCGGCGTCGACGTGCAGGTAGTCGGTGGTGACCTCGGGGTACTCCTGGCCGACCTTGTCGAAGATGTTCTTCCACATGTGGCCCGCGTACACGAGGACGTTGTTCTTGTGGACCAGGGTCAGCTTCTTGCGGGGGCGGGCGTTGGCCCGCTCGTACGCGTCACGGACGACGCGCTCGACACCGTACGCGGTGTTGATGCTGACCTCGGTGGCCACCTCGGCGGGGGTGCCGGTGCGCAGGCTGCCGCCGTTGCCGGTGTACGGACCCTCGGTGCCCTCGCGGACCACGACGAAGTCGATCTCCGGGCGACCGGCCAGCGGGGTGGCCGTGTTCGGGAAGAGCTTCGAGGGGCGCAGGTTGATGAAGTGGTCGAAGGCGAAGCGGAGCTTCAGCAGCAGGCCGCGCTCCAGCACGCCGGACGGGACCGAGGGGTCGCCGATGGCGCCCAGCAGGATCGCGTCGTGGTGCTTGAGGGCTTCGAGCTCCGCGTCCGGGAGGGTCTCACCGGTGCGGTGCCAGCGCTGGGCGCCGAGGTCGTATTCCTTGGTCTCCAGCTTCACATCCTGGGGCAGGACCGCGGTAAGGACCTTGAGGCCCTGAGCCACGACTTCCTGGCCGATGCCATCACCGGGGATCACTGCGAGATTGATGCTGGTCGACATGGCGAAACCGTACTCCCTGTCCCAGCCCTCAGACATATTGCGTCCGCCATGTGGACGCGTGCCGCAATATGTCCGATGAGCGGGTTGATCAGTGGCCGGTCGCGCCGCCGTTGTCACGGCGGTCGAGCGCGCGCTGGAGGGCGGCGGCGGCGTTCTTGCGGTCGACGTCGGCCGTGGAGGAGCGGCGGACGCGGCGGGCTGCGGTGGCGGTGGTGGTCTTCATGAGGGGAGCGACTCCTTGAGATCACGGCGTGGCGGGGCCACGGATGAGGGGTTCCTTCAAGGCGCCGGAAGGGGCGGGGAGCAGTGCGCCGCAGGGGTTGCCTGCCGGGGCGCGCGCTCTCTACCGCCATTCGCCTGATCAGCGAGACGTTCGGCTCCTACAAAGCTAGGGCAGCTCCCGCTGTCTGTCTCCGCAATTACTCGGACTTCCTACTATCTGAGACGCCGAGCCACCCGGAAGGCCGCTCCAAGGGCTCCGTTTTCAGCCGCTTGAGGAGCGAAGTTCCCTGATCAGGGCCCTTGTGGCGAGGGTGGCGGCCGATTCCGGTGTGGTGACGTATCCCACGCGCCTCACCGGCCCCTCGGGGCCCAGACAGGTGACGTCGACGGCGCCGGTCGCCTCCCGGAGGGACAGCTCGGGCATGATCGCCATGCCGAGCCCGCGGCCGACCATGGTCAGCACCATCGCGTCGTCCTCCGCCTTGACGGTGGCCCGGGGGATCCAGTCCTGCGCCCTCCACCAGGCCCGCGTGTACGAGCCGCAGTTCTCGTCCCAGTCCATCAGGGGCAGCGTCTTCGGCTCGGGGTGCCCCGCCGGGTGCACCAGGGCGTACGCCTCCTCCACCAGCACCCCGCTCAGCAGACCCGGCGCCACGCCCTGCGCGCCGCCCAGGGTCGCGATGCCGAGGTCCGCGCGACCGGCGGCGACCTCCCCCGCCGCACCGGGGCCGATCTCCCGGACCACCCTGACCTCGGGGCGGATGCCGGGGTGGCGGGCGGTGAGCCGCTCCAGGGCGGGCGGCAGCAGGTGCAGGGCCGCACTGCGGAAGGCGGCGATGCGGAGCACACCGCCCACCGGGTCCGCGCCGGTGCCCGCGCCGCGCACCTCCGCGCCCATCACCTCGTACAGCCTCAGGATCCGGCGGGCGTGGCCGACGGCCCGCTCCCCGGCAGCGGTGGGCGTGGCGCCGCTGCGGCCGCGTGCGAAGAGCACCGCGCCGAGCTTGGTCTCGGTGCCGCGCACGGAGTGCGAGACGGCCGACTGGGTGAGGCCGAGCGCGGCCGCCGCGGCGGAGAAACCGCCGCTCTCGGCTACTGCGACCAGGACCCGCAGTTCCCGCGGCGCGGGCTCGCTGGCTGTCATGGCCTTCACCTCGTTCTATGAGCGCCGTTCATGGATGTGCCGCTTCCATGAACCGAACCCCCTGCCCGGCCCCTTGATTCCCTCCTAGCGTCTGCGCCATGACCACGAACACCGCATACGCCGTCCACCAGATCGCCCGGCCTTCCGGCTTCCCCACCGCCCGCGACTTCGCCTACGCCGAGATCCCGATGCCGCGGCCGGCGCCCGGCACGGCCCTCGTGGAGAACCTGCTGCTCTCCGTGGACCCGTACCACCGCGGGTTGATGGACGGCGGCGAGGGCGGCTTCGAACTCGGAGCCCCGCTCGAAGGCCGTTCGGTGGGCCGGGTGATCGCCTCCCGCGACCCCGGCCTGACCGAGGGCGACCTGGTCTTCCACCGCGAGGGCTGGCGCACGCACGCCCTGGTCGCCCTGGGCTCGGGCGGCACACGCAAGCTGCGCGGCCACGAGGGCGTCCCCCTGGAGGCGTACCTCTCCATCCTCGGCGGCACCGGCCTGACCGCGTACGCCGCCCTCACCCGGACCGCGGCCCTGCGCGAGGGCGAGGACCTCTTCGTCTCGGCCGCGGCGGGCGGGGTCGGCACGGCCACCGGCCGCATCGCCCGGCTGCTCGGCGCCCGCCGGGTCATCGGCAGCGCCGGCTCGGCGGCCAAGGTCCGCCACCTCACCGGGATGCTGGGCTTCGACGCGGCCTTCGACTACCACGACGGGCCGGTCGGCGAGCAGCTCGCGAAGGCCGCCCCCGACGGCATCGACGTCTACGTGGACAACGTCGGCGGGGAGCACCTGGAGGGCGCGATCGACGTGCTGCGCGAGTACGGGCGGATCGCCTGGGTCGGCGGCCTCTCGCTCTACAACGGCGACCGGTCCCCCGCCGCGCCCCGCAACCTCTTCGAGGTCGTACACAAGTCACTGCGACTGGAAGGAGTATTGGTTCGCAATCACACCAATCTCCAGGACGAGCTGGAGGACTTCCTCGTCCCGCATCTGCGCAGTGGCCGGATCGGCACCGACACCACCGTTGTACAGGGCTTCGATCACACGGTGGACGCTTTCCTGGGCATGTTCCGGGGGGACAATCTGGGCAAGATGCTTGTGCGGATCGACGACTGATTCCAGCCAACCGGATGTTCACCGAGTTCTTACCGCACGGATGTAGACCTTTGCATCGGCTGCCGCCACTCTTTCCTGCGTCAATGTGCCAACGGGGCACTGCAGTTGGAGGCGAGGACCCAGTGACACCGATCAGCCGCAGAGGTTTCGTGGGAATCGGCGCGGGACTGGTGGCCGGGGCGGCCCTGCCTCCGCTCCTGCCGACGACGGCGGCCGCGGCCGCCGCGACCGGCACCATCACCGATGTGAAGCACGTCGTGATCCTGATGCAGGAGAACCGCAGCTTCGACCACTACTTCGGCAAGCTGAAGGGTGTCCGCGGCTTCGGCGACCGCGCCGCCGGCAACATCCCCGGCGGCTGGGGCACCTTCAACCAGTACAACTGGGGCGCCCGCCAGTACCCGTGGAAGCTGTCCGCCACCCCCGCGGCCGGCGGGGCCGACAGCGAGACCCTCGCCCAGTGCACCGGTGACCTCCCGCACAGCTGGAGCTCCCAGCACGGCGCCTGGAACAAGGGCCGGATGGACAACTGGGTCACCGCCGTCGGCAAGACCCACACCCTCGGCTACCTCGACCGCGGCGACATCCCCTTCCACTACGGGCTCGCCGACAACTACACGATCTGCGACGCCTACTTCTGCTCCACGCTCAGCGCGACCGGCCCCAACCGCACCTTCCTGTGGAGCGGCAAGGTCGACGCGGGCAGCAAGGACGGCGGCGACGAGTCCGGGCTGACCTGGGAGACGTACGCGGAGGCGCTCCAGCGTGCCGGGATGACCTGGAAGGTCTACCAGAACGCCCAGGACAACTACGGGGACAACGGGCTCGCCTACTTCAAGAAGTTCACCGACGCCAAGCCGGGCGACCCGCTGTGGGACCGCGGCATGGGCTCCGTGCCGAAGGTGACCGGCTCCACCCCCGACGACATCGCCGCCGCCATCCGCGCCGACGTCGTCGCCGGAACCCTCCCGCAGGTCTCCTGGGTCGTGGCGAACGAGGCCTTCTCCGAGCACCCGTACGCCCCGCCCGGGGACGGCGCGCACTTCGTGGACCTGGTCTACCGAGCGCTCGCCGCGAACCCGGAGGTCTTCGACTCCACCGTCCTGTTCCTCAACTACGACGAGAACGACGGCTTCTTCGACCACGTGGCGCCGCCCATAGCCCCGCCGGGCACCCCCGGCGAGTACATCGACGGGATCCCGGTCGGCCTCGGCTTCCGCGTCCCCATGATCGTGATGTCGCCGTGGACGCGGGGCGGCTGGGTCAGCTCCGAGGTCTTCGACCACACCTCCGTGCTGCGCTTCATGGAGACCTGGACGGCCGCCCTGGGCACCCCCGCCACCTGCCCGAACATCAGCGCGTGGCGCCGCAAGGTCGTCGGCGACCTGACCGGCGTCTTCGACTTCGCACACCCGGTCTACGGGGTGCCCTCGGGCCTCCCGGGCACGGCCAAGGTCATCGGCCAGTCGACGTGCGGCCCGCTGCCCAACCCGGCGCCGCAGGACAACGCCCTCCCGGCCCAGGAGCCCGGCACCCGCCCGGCTCGGGCCCTCCCGTACCAGGTGAACGGCAACATGGACCGGCTGGAGTTCGGCGCGGCCGGCAAGATCCTGGCCTGGTTCTCCATGACCAACCAGGGCGCCGAGGCGAAGCGGCCCGCGCACTTCTCGATCCACCCGCACCAGTACCGGGACACGGCCGCCTGGCAGTACACGGTCGACCCGGGCGCCACGTCGAGCGACTACTTCAACATCGGGCTCGGCAGCGGCTCCGGGAAGTACGACATCTCGATGTACGGCCCGAACCGCTTCCTGCGGCGCTTCCTGGGCGACGCCACGAAGCCCGGCAAGTCCCTGGAGGTCGCGGCCCGCTTCGCCGTCGAACCGGGCACCGGCAAGACCGCGATCTGGTTCAAGATGACGAACGCCTCGGCCTCGCCGGTCACCTTCACGATCCGCTCGAACGCCTACCGCACCGACGGCCCGTGGACGTACACCGTCCCGGCGAACTCCTCCACCGAGGACTACTTCAACGCGGTGGCGTACAGCAACGGCTGGTACGACTTCACGATCCTCGCCGACTCCGACGGCACCTGGTCGCGCCGCTACACGGGCCACATCGAGACGGGCGCCCCGAGCATCTCGGGCAGCTAGGCCCACCGGGGGCGGCTCAGAGCACGTCCCCGTCCCGCCAGTCGAAGTCGAGCCGCCCGGCGGGGTCCAGCCGGACCCCGCCGGGCGGCACCCACACGTACGTGGAGCCCTCCTCGTCGGCGAGCCGCACCGGCCCGTCCGGCGAGAGCGCCCCGATCCGGCCGCCCCACACCTGCCAGCCGCGCCCCTCGTAGAGCCTGGCCCCCGCCTCCGAAGCCGACAGCGCGCCCAGTACGTAGGCCCGCGCCACGACCCGTTCCAGCCCGGCCATGACCTGCCCACCGAGGCCACGGCGCCGCGCATCGGCCCGTACGGCGACGGCCTCGACGTATCCCGTGCGCAGGGCGCGTCCCGCGTGCACGACCCGCCGCTGCACCACACTGCCGTGCGCGACGAGCCGGCCGTCCTCGCGGATCAGCACGTGCATCCCGCCCAGCGCGTGCTCGTGGTCCTCTTCGGAGAAGTCCCCGCCGAAGGCCCCGTCGAGCAGCTCCCGTACCTCCCGCAGCTCGCCGTCGGTCAGCTCCGAGGTGTGCGCGGTCCGCGTGTCGGTCATCCCGGGACCGTACCAAGGCGGCCTCATCGCGGACGCGGAACGCCGTACACCGGCCGCGATGGGGCCGACGCGGCTCTGGCGGTCTGGACCATTGCCTCGGCAGACTCGCTCCATGTCGCCCGATACCGAAGCGTGGACCCCGATCCACGGCCTGCCCTACCGTCCCGCCCCCTACCGCCCCGCACGGATGCCGAGCGGTGAATCCCTGGCCCGGGCCGCCGAGTTGCGCGCCCGCATGGACGAGCGGCGCACCGTGCGCCACTTCTCCCCCGACCCCGTGCCCGAGCAGGTGGTCCGCGACGCCATCGCGTGCGCCGCGACCGCCCCGTCCGGGGCGCACCAGCAGCCGTGGACCTTCGTGCTGGTCAAGGACCCTGCCGTACGGGAACGGATCCGCGCCGCCGCCGAGCAGGAGGAGGAGCTCTCCTACGACGGCCGCCTCGGCGACGAATGGCTCGCGGCCCTGCGCCCCCTCGGCACGGACGCCGTCAAGACGCACCTCACGGACGCGCCGGCCCTGATCGTGGTCTTCCAGCAGCGCTACTGGCTCGGCCCGGACGGTACGAAGCGCAAGCACTACTACGTGGACGAGTCGGTCGGCATCGCGGTCGGCATGCTGCTGTCAGCCCTCCACCTGTCGGGCCTGGCGGCGCTGATCCACACGCCGAGCCCGATGCGTTTCCTCTCCCGGGTGCTGGAGCGCCCGGAGAACGAGAAGGCCTTCGCGGTGATCCCGGTGGGCTACCCGGCGGACGACTGCGAGGTCCCGGACCTGGTCCGCAAGTCCCTGGACCAGGTCATCGTGGAAGTCTAGCCCTCCGGTTCGGCGGGTGGCCCGGCATCATCGGCCTGTCGCCCGCCGAGCGCACCGGCCAGCCGCAGTCCGATCCGTACCCGGTCCCTGGCGGAGCAGCCCTCCATCGCGGCCCGCACCTGCCTGAGGATCAGCCAGTCCCGCACCACCTTGGCCACGGCGAGCACGGCCGCCGTGACGATCGCCGCGGTCAGCATCAGCGGACCCCTCCCCGCAGGGCCCGCATCGGCTGTTCGGCACAAGGCGCTTGCCGGACCGTGACGAGGGCTTCTCCGAGCTGGAGCTTGCCGTACCGCGTCCAGTTCCCCGCTTCGGGGTCCTGGTCGCCCGTCCAGCCCGGTGGCACCGCGGTCAGACCGCTGCGGACGAGGCGCTCCGCCATCTGCGCGCTGCCCATGGCGCAGCACCATTCGATCACGACGCCCCGGCTGCCGTGCGTGTACGTGTTCGCCCAGCCGTGCGCGGCACCGGCCTCGTTGACCAGGGACGAACGGCGCAACAGACGGCTGATGAGCCAGTCGCGCGCCTCGCCCCAGGAGGCATGGGGACTTTCCGTCTCGATGCCCTCCGGTCGCCGTGGGCTGCGGCGCCACACATACGCCGTGTCCGCCTGGTCGCCCGGCAGGGTCGGCATCCAGGTCGGATCGGGATGGACCAGTCGGATGCACGTGTCGTCGACGAGCCCGGACAGGCTCCAGCGGCCCGGCCCGCCGACCAGCCGCAGTCCGGGGACGCCCCGCAGACCTCCGTACCTCGTGTCCAGGCGCGGCAGCAACTCCGAGACGACGCGGTCCGCCATGGCCGGGTGGACGGTCAGGACCAGCCCCTCGGAAGTGGGCTCGGCCCGGGTGAATCCGAGCAGCGCCCCGCCCGCCTGCTCATGACGCAAACGGTCCGCGAGGACGAGGACGACGTGCGCCTCGAAGGCCCGCTGGGCCGCTCGTGCGGCGTCGGGCACCGGTTGGGTCCGCGTGATGAGGCCCTCACCGGCCCAGCGGTGGCAGATGTGGTGCGGCAGTCCGGTGGCCCGGCGGCAGATGGTGGCCACACGGTGGCGGTTGTTCGTGCGCTTGGACATACGTCTCCCCGGACGCCGTCCCGGTACGGGCGCGTAGAGGTGTCGTATCTCCTGGCGAACAGCCCACCCCGTACGGGAACTCGTGAGAGCCCTCAGCTCCCTCGGGGAACCGGGCCCGAGTCCTGGAGCGTGTCGCCGTACACGACAACTACGCCCAGGCTAGCAGGAGTTGCCCATCCGGGATATGGAAACCGCCCCCGCTCCGGACTTGGGGGTACCGGAACGGGGGCGGGGTTCGGCGGGGCCGGGTCAGCCCATGTGGGGGTAGCCGTACTCGGTCGGCGGGACCAGGGTCTCCTTGATGGAGCGGGTCGAGGTCCAGCGCTGGAGGTTGGTCGCGGCGCCGGCCTTGTCGTTCGTGCCCGAGGCGCGGCCGCCGCCGAAGGGCTGCTGGCCGACCACGGCGCCGGTGGACTTGTCGTTGATGTAGAAGTTGCCCGCGGCGAAGCGGAGCTTCTCCATCGCGTCCGCGGCCGCGTACCGGTCGGCGGCGATGATCGAGCCGGTCAGGGCGTAGGCCGAGACGGACTCCATCTGGGCCAGCATCGCGTCGAAGTCGGCGTCCTCGTAGACGTGCACGGCGAGGATCGGACCGAAGTACTCGGTCGTGAAGACCTCGTTCTCCGGGTCGGTGCAGGCGATGACGGTCGGGCGGACGAAGTAGCCCTCCGAGTCGTCGTACGTGCCGCCCGCGATGATCTCGCAGGTCGGGTCGGCCTTCGCCCGGTCGATCGCGGCCTTGTTCTTCGCGAAGGACCGCTCGTCGATGACGGCGCCGATGAAGTTGGTCAGGTCGCGGACGTCACCCATGGTGACGCCGTCGACCTCGGCCGCGAAGGCCTCCTTGAAGCCGTCGTTCCAGATCGAGGCCGGGACGTAGGCGCGCGAGGACGCCGAGCACTTCTGGCCCTGGAACTCGAAGGAACCGCGGGTCAGGGCGGTCTTCAGGATGGCGCGGTCCGCGGACGGGTGCGCGACGACGAAGTCCTTGCCGCCGGTCTCACCGACCAGGCGCGGGTAGGACTTGTACTTCTCGATGTTGTTGCCGACCGTCTTCCACAGGTACTGGAAGGTCTTGGTCGAGCCGGTGAAGTGGATGCCCGCCAGCTCGGGGTGGTTCAGGGCCACCTCGGAGACGGCGAGGCCGTCGCCCGTCACCAGGTTGATGACGCCCTTCGGCAGGCCGGCCTCCTCCAGGAGCTCCATGAGGAGGACCGCGGAGTGGGTCTGCGTCGGGGACGGCTTCCACAGGACCACGTTGCCCATGAGGGCGGGGGCGGTCGGCAGGTTGCCGGCGATGGCCGTGAAGTTGAACGGCGTGATCGCGTAGACGAAACCTTCCAGCGGGCGGTGGTCGCTGCGGTTCCACACGCCGGCGGAGTTCGCGACCGGCTGCTCGGCCAGGATCTGGCGGGCGAAGTGGACGTTGAAGCGCCAGAAGTCGACGAGCTCGCACGGGGTGTCGATCTCGGCCTGCTGCGCGGTCTTGGACTGGCCCAGCATGGTCGAGGCGGCGAGCTTCTCGCGCCACGGGCCGGCCAGCAGCTCGGCGGCGCGCAGGATGATCGCGGCGCGGTCGTCGAAGGACATCGCGCGCCAGGCCGGGGCGGCGGCCAGGGCGGCGTCGACGGCCTCCTGCGCGTCGGCCTCGGTGGCGTTGGCGTAGGTGCCGATGACCGACTTGTGGTCGTGGGGCTGGACCACGTCGAAGCGCTCGCCGCCGCCCATCCGCTTGACGCCGTTGATCGTCATCGGGAGGTCGATCGGGTTCTCGGACAGCTGCTTGAGCTGCGCTTCGAGACGGGCGCGCTCGGCGCTGCCGGGGGCGTACGAGTGGACCGGCTCGTTGACCGGAGCGGGGACCTGGGTCACTGCGTCCATGGCTCTGCTAACTCCTTGACCTGGTTCTGGACTAGTTCTTGGTGATCATCGAGCGGAGGAAGAAGAGGAGGTTGGCGGGCTTCTCCGCGAGGCGGCGCATGAAGTAGCCGTACCAGTCCGTCCCGTACGCGGTGTAGACGCGCATCCGGTGGCCTTCGGCGGCGAGCCGCAGGTGCTCTTCGCTGCGGATGCCGTAGAGCATCTGGAACTCGTACTCGTCCAGCTTGCGCCCGGCCGCCCGGGCGAGCTCCTGTGCGATGGCGATCAGTCGCGGGTCGTGCGACCCGATCATCGGGTAGCCCTCGCCCTCCATCAGGATCTTCATGATCCGGACGTACGCCTTGTCGATCTCCGCCTTGTCCTGGTAGGCGACCTCGGCGGGCTCCTTGTAGGCGCCCTTCACGATCCGGACGCGGCTGCCGGCGGCGGCCAGGCGGCGGGCGTCGGCCTCGGTGCGGAAGAGGTACGCCTGGATCACGCAGCCGGTCTGCGGGAAGTCCCGGCGCAGTTCCTCGTGGATGGCGAACATCGAGTCGAGGGTGGTGTGGTCCTCGGCGTCGAGGGTCACGGTGGTGCCGATGGCGGCGGCGGCCTCGACCACCGGGCGGACGTTGGCGAGGGCGAGCTCGTGGCCGCCTTCCAGCGCCTGGCCGAACATCGACAGCTTCACGGACATCTCGACGGTCTCGCCGAGGCCGAGGACGTCGAGGTGCTCGATGAGCTGGAGGTAGGCGTCGCGGGCGGCGTGCGACTGGGCCACCTCGGTGATGTCCTCGCCGACGACGTCGAGGGTGACCTCCAGGCCACTGCGCGTGAGGTCCTCGACGATCGGGATCACCTGGTCGACCGTCTCACCGGGGATGAACCGGTTCACCACGGGCTTGGTCACCGGGGCGGCGGAGACGATTCGGCGCATCTTGTCGCTGCGCGAAGCGGCGAGGATCACGGGACCCAGCACGGGGGCACCTCCAGCGGGTGGCAGAAGAAAAGCTCAAGTAAAACCACCGTGAAACCTAAGGATCGCTTCGATGCTCTGCCATCGACAGCTGTCACGCATCCGTGTCCCGGATCTCATACATCTGTCTGAAGAGCCGGTCCGCGGGTGGGAGAATGTCCGGGTGAAGGGCGATTACCAGGACCTTGTGGACGAGATCTCGGCGCTTCTCGGCGCCCCGGCGACGCTGGAGAACCGGGACTTCCGCCTCATCGCCTTCGGCGCGCACGACAGCGAGGACGACTCGGCGATGGACCCGGTCCGGACCCGGTCGATCCTCACGCGGCAGTCGACGGCCGCCGTCCGGTCCTGGTTCGAGGGGTTCGGCATCGCGCGCGCCACCGGACCCGTCCGGATCCCGGCGGCGCCCGACGCGGGGGTCTTCCGGGGGCGGATCTGCCTCCCGGTGCGCTACCGGGGCATCGTGCAGGGGTACGTGTGGCTCCTCGACCAGGAGCCCGGCAAGCCCGGCCGCCCCTCCCCCGGCGCCCATTCTCCCGGGGCCCCCTCCTCCGGCCCGAGTGCCGCGGCGCTCGACGCGGCCATGGAGGTGGCCGAGCGGATCGGGGTCCTGCTCGCCGAGGAGGCGAAGGCGGGGGCCGACCTCTCGCGGGAGTTCCTGGCGGTGCTGACCGCCGGGCGGGGCTGGCAGCAGGACATGGCGGTGTCCGCGCTGCGGCTCGCCCTGGGCCCGGGCGGGGACGGGCTGCACGCGGCGGTGTGCGTGACGCCGTGGCCCGGGGAGGCCCCGGCGTCGGTCCCGGGCGCGGCGGCGGTGTGCGTGGTCCCGCGCGGGGCGGGCGGGAGCGGCGGCGATGCCGGCGGGGCCCACGGCGCCGCGTCCGGGGGCGGCGACCTCGCGGTGCTGCTGCGGCTGCGCTCGCCGGACGCCCTGGATCCGGCCCTGGCGGCGGTGGCCCGGCTGCTGCCGCGCGCGGCCGGAGCGGGTGCGGCCGGAAGCGGCACGGCCCCCGCGGGCACTGCCGCATCCGGAGCGCGCCTGGCCACCGCCGGCGTGGCCGAGCCGATCCGGGGCCTCGGGGCGCTGCCCGCCGCCTGGGAGCAGGCCGTCGCGGCGGCCCGCGCGGCCGCGGCGCAGCCCCGGCTGGGCCGGGTCGCGCGGTGGTCGGACATCGGCCCGTACCGGCTGCTGGCCGCCCTCGCCGCCGACCCCGTGGACGACCCGGCGGCCCGCGCCCTGCTGGACCCGGCCCACCGCGAACTGGCCCGGACGGCCGAGGTGTTCCTGGACTGCGCGGGGCAGGCGGGTCGCGCGGCGGCCGCGCTGGGCATCCACCGGCAGACCCTGTACTACCGGATCTCGCGGGTGGAGCAGCTGACGGGGCTGGACCTGGACGAGGGCGAGGACCGGCTGCTGCTGCACATGGTCCTCAAGGCGTCCCGGCTGCACGGCTGACCCGGCGTCACCTAGGGGTCGTCCCCGATACCCGTGCGCGAGCCCCTCGCCTACCGTCGCGAGTACCGAACTCGCGCGCTGCGGAGGCCCCATGAAGGCGATCGTCCAGGACCGGTACGGCTCATCCGACGTTCTGGTGTTCAAGGAGGTCGACCGCCCGACCCCCGGGGACGGCGAGGTGCTCGTACGGGTGCGCGCGGCCTCGGTGAACGCCCGCGACTGGCACGTCATGCGCGGCGATCCGTACATGGCACGCCTGGCCTTCGGGCTGCGCAGACCCAGACAGCCCATCCAGGGCACCGACTTCGCGGGGGTGGTGGAGGCCGTCGGCAAGGGGGTCACAGGGCTGCGTCCCGGCGACGAGGTGTACGGCGAGGCCGAGGGGGCATTCGCCGAGTACGTGTGCGCTCCGGCGGCAGTGATGGGCGCCAAGCCGGCCAATCTGACGTTCGAGCAGGCCGCGGCGGTGCCGCTGGCAGGGAACACCGCCCTGATGGGCCTGCGCGATCTGGGGCGGCTGGAGCCGGGACGGCACGTCCTGGTCAACGGTGCCTCGGGCGGCGTGGGCACGTTCGCCGTGCAGATCGCGAAGGCGCTCGGCGCGGAGGTGACCGGCGTGTGCAGCACGCGCAACGTGGACCTGGTCCGCTCGCTCGGCGCGGACCACGTCGTCGACTACAAGCAGGAGGACTTCACCCGGACGGGCCTTCGGTACGACCTCGTGCTCGACCTGGTGGGCAACCGGACGCTGACCGACCTGCGGCGCGCGCTGTCCCCCGCGGGCACCCTGGTCCTGTCCGGCGGTGGCGTGTCCGAAGGCGGCAGCCTGTTCGGCCCGATGGGCCTCCTCATTCGCGGGACGCTCATGTCCCGCTTCGGGGGCCGGCGGATCCACGTCCTGACGGCGAAGCCGAGTGCGGACAACCTGGCGGCGCTGCGCGAGCTCGTCGAGCGGGGTGCGGTCGTCCCGGCCGTGGACCGGACCTACCCGCTGAGCGAAGGGGCCGAGGCCATCCGCTACCTCGAGATGGAGCACGCGAGCGCCAAGGTCGTCATCGCCTGCTGACGGGGCTTCAGCGCCGCCGAGGCCCCTGCTCCAGTGGTGTGCCGCTCGCGGAGTCGAGGATGACGCGCTCTTTGACCGGCCGGGTGAGGGTGACGGGGACGGTCTGCTCATGCATCACGGCGTCGCAGGCCACGCCCGGTCCGAGCTCTTTGCCGGGCAGGATCCGCCCGGCGAGGACCACGGTGTCCGCGCCTTCCAGGACGTCCACGGCGACCCCGCCGTCGCAGCTTCCGTGACCGGCCGTCACCTCGAAGGAGGTGGCGTCCGGGGAGGCGGCCGAGTGGCCGAACAGCTGGGCCGTGCCCCCGTCGAAGGTGTGCAGCGGCTCGATCGGGGGCTTCGGCAGCTCCTGCGGCCGGATCGCGATCCGGGCGAGCGGGGTGTCGTAGCCCTCGATGGTGAACAGCCACGCGGGCACCCGGGCCGGACCTCGACTCGTGCGCACGGCGGTCTCCCCGAAGCGGACGGCTGTGACCGGCAGGGCGTGTCCGGACTCGGGCGGCGGCCCCTTGGGCCTGGCGAGTTCCGCGTACACCTCCTGCGCGCCCAGCAGGGGCAGGGTGAGCTCGGCGCCGCCGGCGTCCCACCGGACCGGGGTGGCGGGCGGGGGCCCGGCGGGCAGTTCGGCTCTCAGCACGAAGTGCCCGTTCACGGCGGCCGCCTTGTCCTCGCCCGAGCGGAACCCGCCCGGCGGCGCCCAGTCCTGTTCGTCCAACGGGTGGAAGCCCTCCCGCCACTGGCCCAGGGCCGCCGAACCCTCCCAGGCGGCGGCCACCTGCTCCATGCGCGGCCGGGTGTCGGCCGGAGCGGCCGGCCCGCCCCGCGCCCCCGGCGCCGGGCCGCATCCGGCCGCCAGCACCACCGCCGCCACCAGACCGCACAGCGCAGCACCGGCTCCGGCTCTCCTTGCCACCATCGCAGCTCCCCCTCGGGTCGATTCGGGGGTGGGACGGGGCGGGCCCGGCGGTGGTTCCTCCTCCGCTTACTCCGCCGGAGGCGCCAGCGCAGCGGTGGCGGCCATCCGCATGCCCTCGGTCAACTCTTCCGGGCTGGCTGCGGACTTCGGGTCGAACAGCCACCCGATCATCAGGCCGTTCAGCAGCGCCTGATAGAAGGCCCCGAGTGTCCGCTCGTCCCGCTCGCTGATCTCCTCCTCCGGGGTTCCCGTGAGCATCGCGATCAGGCCTCGGCGCCCCTCGCCCTGCGAGGCGGCGATCATCGCGTGCAGATCCGGCATCCGGTCGCGGGAGAGCGCGACCTCCAGGCTGGCCGACCAGACCGGACCGGCTTCATCCCGGTGCGCGAGGAAAACCTCCCAGACCTCTTGGAACCGTTCCAGCGAGCCGCCCTCACCTCGCATGCCGTCCTGGGACGCCGCGCCGCCGATCTCCTGCATCAGGGAGATGAAGGCCTCGGTGAGGAGGGCGTCCTTCGAGCCGTAGTGGTAGCCGATCGAGGCCAGGTTCGCACCCGAGGCCTTCACGATGTCGCGCGCCGTCGTACGCACGAAGCCCTTTTCGACCAGGCATTTCTTGGCGCCTTCAAGCAGATCCTCGCGATGTCCCATGCCGTCACCGTAGCAAGACGGAAGTCACAGACGAAAGTTCAAGACGACCGTTTCACACAACCGTCATAGACAAACGTTTATGACGGTTGTACATTCCTTCTCATGACGAACCCCAGCGCCACCGCGCGACTCGCCGGCCGCCGCGAATGGACCGCCTTCACGGTCCTCCTGCTGCCTCTGCTCCTGGTCTCGATGGACGCCTCCGTCCTCTACTTCGCGATCCCCGCCATCACCGAGCAGCTGGACCCGAGCGCCACTCAGCAGCTCTGGATCTTCGACAGCTACGCCTTCGCCCTCTCCGGCCTGCTGATCACGATGGGTTCGCTGGGCGACCGGATCGGCCGCCGCAGGCTGCTGCTGATCGGAGCCGCCGCCTTCGGCCTCGCCTCGGTCGGCGCCGCCTACGCCACGAGCGCGGAGATGCTGATCGCGGCCCGCGTGCTGCTCGGCATCGGCGGCGCCACCCTGATGCCCTCCACGCTCGCGCTGATCCGCAACCTCTTCCAGGACGACAAGCAGCGCGGCAAGGCCATCGCCATCTGGTCCGGGGCCATGACCGGCGGGATCGCCCTCGGCTCGGTGCTCAGCGGTGTGATGCTGAACCACTTCTGGTGGGGTTCGGTCTTCCTGATCAACGTGCCCGCGATGCTGCTCCTGCTGGTCCTGGCCCCCGTGCTGGTCCCGGAGTTCAAGGACCCGGCCCCCGGCCGCTTCGACCTGCTGTCCGTCCCCCTGTCCATGGCCGCCGTGCTCCCGGTCGTCTACGGGCTCAAGGAGATCGCCGCCGAGGGCGTCACCCCCCTCCACCTGGCCTGCCTGCTCGCCGGCCTGGCCTTCGGATACGTCTTCGTCCGCCGCCAGCGCACCCGTGAGGACGCGATGGTCAGCCGGGCGCTGTTCCGGGGCCGCGGCTTCGGGGCCGGCGTCGGCCTCAACACGATCGCCGCCTTCGCCATGCTGGGCTCCGCCTACTTCACCACCCAGTACCTGCAGTCCGTGCTCGGCATGGGCACCCTGGAAGCCGCGCTGTGGAGCCTCGCCCCCTCGGTCGTCATCGGCGCCGCCGCCCCGGTCTCCGCCGCCCTCGCCCAGAAGGTGGACCGGGCGTACGTCATCGCCGGCGGGTTCGTCCTCGCCGCCGCCGGCTTCGCCCTGATGGCCCTGGTGGGCACCGACTCGCTGTGGCTGCTGCTGACCGGCGCCGGGGTGCTCGCCTCCGGCATCGTCACCGTGATGTCCCTGGTCTCCGACATGGCGCTCGCCTCCGCCCCCGCCGAGAAGGCCGGTTCCGCCGCCTCCCTGCTGGAGACCGGCCAGGAATTCGGCGGCGCCCTGGGCATGGCGGTCCTGGGCAGCCTGGGCACCGCCGTCTACCGCGGCGACCTCGCCGCCGCCGACCCGGCCGCACGGGAGACCCTGGGCGGAGCGGTGGCCGTCGCCCACCGGATCGGCGGGGAGGCGGGCGGGCAGCTGCTGGCCCTGGCCCGGGAGGCCTTCTTCCACGGAATGCAGTACGCGGCCTGGGGCGGCACCGCACTGCTGCTCGGCGCGGCGCTGCTCGCCGCGGCCCTGATGCGGGGAATCGGCACCCCCGCCCCGGCCGCGGCGGAGCCGGCCGGGATTCCCGCACCCCCGGCGAACGAGCCGTCGTACATGTGATCGGACACGAGAAAGGGCCCGGGGATCCCCCCGGGCCCTTCTCCGTGTCCGGTGCCGGTCAGCCGAGGCTGACGGTGCGCGCGGAGACCGCGCCGATCTCGGTGGCGATGTCCGCGAGGACGTTCGCCGGGACCTCGGCGTCGACGGTGAGGACGGCGAGCGCCTCACCGTGCTCCTCGGCGCGGGCGACCTGCATGCCCGCGATGTTCAGACCGGCCTCGCCGAGCAGCTGACCGACCTTGCCGACCACGCCGGGGCGGTCGGTGTAGCGCAGCACGACCATGAAGTCGGCGAGCGCCAGGTCCACGTCGTACTCGCCGACGCCGACGATCTTCTGAAGGTGCTTCGGGCCCGCGAGCGTGCCGGAGACCGAGACCTCCTGACCGTCCGACAGGGTGCCGCGGACGGTCACCACGTTGCGGTGGTCCGGGGACTCCGAGCTGGTGGTCAGACGCACCTCGACGCCGCGCTCCTGCGCGAACAGCGGGGCGTTGACGTAGGAGACCGTCTCGTCGACGACGTCCTCGAAGACACCCTTGAGGGCGGAGAGTTCGAGCACCTTCACGTCGTGCTGGGTGATCTCGCCGCAGACCTCGACGTCGAGGCGGACCGCGACCTCGCCCGCGAGGGCGGTGAAGATGCGGCCGAGCTTCTCGGCGAGCGGCAGGCCGGGGCGCACGTCCTCGGCGATGACACCGCCCTGGACGTTGACCGCGTCCGGCACGAGCTCGCCGGCGAGCGCGAGGCGCACGGACTTGGCGACCGCGATACCGGCCTTCTCCTGGGCCTCGTCCGTGGACGCGCCGAGGTGCGGGGTGCAGACGACCTGGTCGAGCTCGAAGAGCGGGGAGTCCGTGCAGGGCTCCTTCGCGTACACGTCGAGGCCGGCGCCGGCGACGCGGCCCTCCTTGATGGCCGAGTACAGCGCGGCCTCGTCCACGATCCCGCCGCGCGCGGCGTTGACGATGCGAACGGACGGCTTCACCTTGTGCAGGGCCTCGTCCCCGATGAGACCGAGGGTCTCGGGGGTCTTGGGCAGGTGCACGGTGATGAAGTCGGCGACCTCGAGGAGCTCGTCCAGCGCCAGCATCTTGACGCCCATCTGGGCGGCGCGCGCGGGCTGCACGTAGGGGTCGTACGCGACGACCTTCATGCCGAAGGCCGACATGCGCTGGGCGACCAGGACGCCGATGCGGCCCAGGCCGACGACACCGAGGGTCTTCTCGCTGAGCTCGACGCCGGTGTACTTGTTCCGCTTCCACTCGCCGTTCTTCAGGGCGGTGTTGGCCTGCGGGATGTTGCGGGCGGTCGCGACGAGCAGGCCGCAGGCGAGCTCGGCGGCCGTCACGATGTTCGAGGTCGGGGCGTTGACGACCATCACGCCGGCCTTGGTGGCGGCGGAGACGTCCACGTTGTCCAGACCGACGCCGGCACGGGCGACGACCTTCAGCTTCTTCGCCGCGGCGATGGCCTCGGCGTCGACCTTGGTGGCGGAGCGCACGAGGATCGCGTCGACGTCGGCGATCGCGGGCAGCAGCTCGGCGCGGTCAGCGCCGTTGCAGTGCCGGATCTCGAAGTCCGGGCCGAGCGCCTCGACGGTCGCGGGCGACAGCTCTTCGGCGATGAGTACGACAGGTTTCGAGCTCACGTGGGTCCTCACAAGTCCAGTGCGGACGGCCGTCCCGACGGCCGCAGGCGGTGGAGGGGGTAGCCGCGTGGAAGACGCACGACACTGTGGGCCTGACGCGTATGTGTTGAGAGTGTAGTGGCGGCAGCGGACCGGATTTCCGCCTGTACGGAAGGATCACCCGTCCGTGGTTGGCCGCGTTGGACAAGCCGGGCCTTGTCGGCCCGTCCGGCCATGCACGGCGGGGCCGGGACGCAGTGTCCCGGCCCCGCCGCTCATCCGATCAGCTCTCGTCGCTGTCGACCCAGCTCATGAGCTTGCGCAGCTTCTTGCCGGTGGTCTCGAGCAGGTGCTCCGAGTCGGCCTTCTTGTACTCGTTGTACTTGGGCAGACCGGCCTTGTACTCGGCCATCCAGGTGTTGGCGAACTCGCCGGACTGGATCTCGGCCAGGACCTTCTTCATCTCGGCCTTGGTGGCGTCGGTGATGACGCGCGGGCCGGTGATGTAGTCGCCCCACTCGGCGGTCTCGGAGACCGACCAGCGCATCTTCTCCAGGCCGCCCTCGTACATCAGGTCGACGATGAGCTTCAGCTCGTGCAGGCACTCGAAGTACGCGATCTCCGGCTGGTAGCCGGCCTCGGTCAGCGTCTCGAAACCGGCCTTCACCAGCGCGGAGGCGCCACCACAGAGAACGGCCTGCTCACCGAACAGGTCGGTCTCGGTCTCCTCGGTGAAGGTGGTCTTGATGACACCGGCGCGGGTACCGCCGATACCGGCCGCGTACGACAGGGCCAGGTCGAAGGCGGAACCGGTGAAGTCCTGCTCGACGGCGGCGATGCAGGGCACGCCGCGGCCTTCCTCGTACTGGCGGCGGACCAGGTGACCCGGGCCCTTCGGGGCGACCAGGGCGACGTCCACGTTGGCCGGGGGCTTGATGAAGCCGTAGCGGACGTTGAAGCCGTGGCCGAAGAAGAGCGCGTCGCCCTCCTTGAGGTGGTCCTTGATGGACTCCTCGTAGATCTCGGCCTGCAACGGATCCGGGGTCAGGATCATGATGACGTTCGCCCACTCGGCGGCCTCGGCCACGGGGACGACCTTCAGGCCCTGCTCCTCGGCCTTCGCCTTGGACTTCGAGCCCTCCTTCAGGCCGACGACGACGTCGACGCCGGAGTCACGGAGCGACAGCGCGTGGGCGTGGCCCTGGCTGCCGTAACCGATGACCGCGACCTTGCGGCCCTGGATGATGGACAGGTCGGCGTCGTTCTCGTAGAACAGCTCGGCCACTGGGATATCTCCTTGGTGCGCTGGTGTTGCACCCACCGTACGGCGGGGAACGGAATCTGAGTTTTCGGTCTCGCTATGCGAACGTGACGTGTCGACGCGTCAGGCGGTGCGGTCGAGCGCCCGCAGGCTGCGGTCCGTGATGGACCGGCCGCCACGCCCTATGGCGATCGTGCCGGACTGGACGAGCTCCTTGATGCCGAACGGCTCCAGCATCTTGAGCATCGCGCCGAGCTTGTCGGCACCGCCGGTGGCCTCGATGGTGACGGCCTCCGGAGAGACGTCGACCGTCTTGGCACGGAACAGCTGGACGATCTCGATGATCTGCGAGCGGGTCTCGTTGTCGGCGCGGACCTTCACCAGAACGAGTTCGCGCTCGATGGCGTTGTGCGGCTCCAGCTCGACGATCTTGAGCACGTTGACCAGCTTGTTGAGCTGCTTGGTCACCTGCTCGAGCGGGAGGTCCTCGACATTCACGACGATGGTGATGCGGGAGATGTCGGGGTGCTCCGTGACACCGACCGCGAGGGAGTCGATGTTGAACCCGCGGCGGGAGAACAGCGCGGCGATCCGGGCGAGGATGCCGGGCGTGTTCTCGACCAGGACGGAGAGCGTGTGCTTGGACATGTGAGGCGTTCTCTCTCTCGGCTCTCTCGGCTCAGTCGTCTTCGTTGTCGCCGAAGTCGGGACGCACGCCCCGGGCAGCCATGACCTCGTCGTTGGAGGTGCCGGCGGCGACCATCGGCCACACCATGGCGTCCTCGTGGACGATGAAGTCGACCACGACCGGGCGGTCGTTGATCGCGTTGGCCTCGGCGATGACCTTGTCCAGGTCGGCCGGGTCCTCACAGCGCAGCGCCACGCAACCCATCGCCTCGGACAGCTTGACGAAGTCCGGGACGCGGGTGCCCATGCGCGGGGCGATGGACTCGCCGAGCTGGGAACCGACGGTGTCGTGCCCGGTCTCGCCCGCGTGCAGGACGGTGTTGGAGTACCGCTGGTTGTAGAACAGGGTCTGCCACTGGCGGACCATGCCCAGCGCACCGTTGTTGATGATCGCGATCTTGATCGGGATGTCGTTCAGCGCGCAGGTGGCCAGCTCCTGGTTGGTCATCTGGAAGCAGCCGTCGCCGTCGATCGCCCAGACCGTGCGGTCCGGCATGCCGACCTTGGCACCCATCGCGGCCGGGACCGCGTAGCCCATGGTTCCGGCGCCGCCCGAGTTCAGCCAGGTGCGCGGCTCTTCGTAGTTCACGAAGTGCGAGGCCCACATCTGGTGCTGGCCGACGCCGGCCGCGTAGATGGTGCCCTTCGGCGCGAGCTGACCGATCCGCTCGATGACCTGCTGCGGCGACAGGGTGCCGTCTTCGGGCAGGTCGTAGCCCAGCGGGTAGGTGTCGCGCCAGCGGTTGAGGTCGTTCCACCAGGCGGCGTAGTCGCCGGTGTTGCCCTCGGTGATCTCGGCCTGGACGGCCTGGATCAGATCGGCGATGACCTCGCGGGCGTCCCCGACGATCGGGACGTCCACGGCACGGTTCTTGCCGATCTCCGCCGGGTCGATGTCCGCGTGGATCACCTTGGCGAAGGGGGCGAAGCTGTCCAGCTTGCCCGTGACGCGGTCGTCGAAGCGGGTGCCCAGCGCGACCAGCAGGTCGGACTTCTGGAGCGCGGTGACGGCGGTGACCGCACCGTGCATGCCCGGCATGCCGAGGTTCTGCGGGTGGGTGTCCGGGATCGAGCCCAGGGCCATCAGGGTGGTGACGACCGGGAGGCCGGTGAGCTCGGCGAGGACCTTCAGCTCGGCGGTGGCGCCGGCCTTCATGACGCCGCCGCCGACGTAGAGGACCGGCCGCTTGGCGGCGGCGATCATCTTGGCCGCCTCGCGGATCTGCTTGGCGTGCGGCTTGGTGACCGGCCGGTAGCCGGGCAGGTCCTGGCTGGGCGGCCAGGAGAAGGTGGTCTGCGCCTGGAGGGCGTCCTTCGCGATGTCGACCAGGACCGGGCCCGGGCGACCGGTCGCGGCGATGTGGAACGCCTCCGCGATCGTCTTCGCGATGTCCTCGGCCTTGGTGACCAGGAAGTTGTGCTTGGTGATCGGCATCGTGATGCCCACGATGTCCGCCTCCTGGAAGGCATCCGTGCCGATCGCCTTCGAGGAGACCTGACCCGTGATCGCGACCAGCGGCACGGAGTCCATGTGCGCGTCCGCGATCGGCGTCACCAGGTTCGTCGCACCGGGACCGGAGGTGGCCATGCACACGCCCACCTTGCCGGTGGCCTGCGCGTAACCGGTCGCCGCGTGGCCCGCGCCCTGCTCGTGCCGGACCAGGATGTGACGGACCTTCTTGCTGTCCATCATCGGGTCGTACGCCGGGAGGATGCAGCCGCCCGGGATGCCGAAAACGGTGTCGCACCCCACCTCTTCGAGAGAGCGGATGAGGGACTGCGCGCCCGTGACGTGCTCAACTGCGGCGGACTGCTGTCCGCCGGAACGGGGCCGCGGCTGCGGATGGTGGGCCCCGGAGGCCTGCTCGGTCATCGGCATTCTCTTCTCGAAGCTGAGGGTTTTACGGGATTCGGCTCTGTGCCAGTGCAACAAAAAACCCCTCGTGCCGTTGGGCAAGCGAGGGGAGCGCGTCGGGTGCGTTCAGCGGGGACATGCTGGTCCCGGCTTCAGCCGACGCGCTTTCCAAGTACGAGAATTCGGGTGCGCATGGCACCGACCTTCCCTCTGGCGGGAGGTTGATGTCAAGTAGGTGGGACGGCCGTCTCATTATGTGAGCCTCTGTGGATGACCATGGAGCCCGCTGTGGAACCACCGGCCAGGGCCGGCTGAACCGCTCCGCCCGGTACTGGGAACGTACCTCGCACGAGCGCGCGGCGCAGCCGGTACTCGTCCAGCGGGCCGGAGAAGGCCATTCCCTGGCCGTGCGTGCAGCCCATCGCGCGCAGGGTCATCACCTGCTCGGGCAGGTCCACGCCGTCGGCCACCGACCGCATGCCGAGATCGTTCGCGATCCGCAGGAGGCCGGCGGTGATCTTGTGCAGCCGGGAGGACTCGACGACGCCCTCCACCAGACCCCGGTCCAGCTTGAGCATGTCCACCGGCAGCCGGCGCAGGGCGCTGATGGCCGCGTAGCCGCTTCCGAAGCCGTCCAGGGCGATTCCCACACCGAGTCGGTGCAAGGCCGTCAGGCGGCGCTCCAGGTCGTCGAACGGCACCCTGGGGTCGGAGACGGCCAGCTCCAGGACGAGGGCCCCGGAGGGCAGCCCGTGCCTGGTGAGCAGGGCCTCCACGGAGCCCAGCGGCACCGCGCGGTCCAGCAGCCGCTGGGCGGTCATCCGGACGGCCACGGGCACGTCGTGCCCGGCGCGGTGCCGGTCCGCGGCCTCCTCGACGGCCTGCTCCAGCAGCCAGCGCCCCAGCTCGGCGGTGCGGGAGGCGTCCGGGCCGGCGGCGCCCGCGGCGCCCTCGCCGCACTCGGCGACCCGGAGGAACTCCGCCGGTGTGAAGAGGATCCCCTGCGCGGAGCGCCAGCGGGCCTGCGCGGCCACCGCGGCGATCTCACCGGTGGCCAGCGAGACCACGGGCTGGTGCAGCAGGGCGAACTCCCCCTCGTGGAGCGCGGTCCTCAGCCGCCCCGCCACCTCGGCCTTGCGTACGACCTCGGCCTGCATCTGGGGGGCGTACATCTCCACGCGGTCCTTGCCGCCGGCCTTGGCCCGGTACATCGCGAGATCCGCGTTGCGCATCAGGTCCGAAGGGGTGATCCCGGGGTCGGCGAAGGCCACGCCGATGCTCGCGGCGACCCGGACCTCGCTGCCCGCGATCCGGTACGGCTGGGAGAGGGTCGTGCGCAGCCGGTCCGCGATCTCGTGGACCTGGTACTCGCGGGCGCTGCGGTCGCGGTTCCCATCGCCGAGGATCAGCGCGGCGAACTCGTCGCCGCCGAGGCGGGCGGCCGTGTCCCCGGCGCGCACCGAGTCCTGGAGCCGGCGCGCGGCCTCGATGAGCAGCTCGTCGCCGGCCTGGTGGCCGATGGTGTCGTTGACCGCCTTGAAACCGTCGAGGTCGATGAAGAGCACGGCGGTGCTGTGGTCCCCCGCCCGGCGGCCGGTCAGCGCCTGGCGCACGCGGCGGGTGAACAGGGCCCGGTTGGGCAGGTCGGTCAGCGGATCGTGCTCGGCACTGTGCTGGAGCTGCGCCTGGAGTCGGACGCGCTCGGTGACGTCACGGCTGTTGAGGATGAGTCCGCCCTGGTGGCGGTTGACGGTGGACTCCACGTTGAGCCACTCGCCGGTACCCGACTTGAAGCGGCATTCGATGCGGGTGGTGGGCTCCTCGGCGGGCGGTGCGGCGAGGAACCGGCGTACCTCGTGGACCACCCGGCCGAGGTCGTCGGGGTGGATCAGCGTGGCGAGCTCGGTGCCGACCAGCTCCTCGGCGTCGCGGCCGTAGACCCCGGCGGCGGCGGGGCTCACGTAGCGCAGGGTGCCGGTGGGCGCGGCGATCATGATGACGTCGCTGGAGCCCTGGACCAGGGAGCGGAAGTGGTTCTCCTTCTGGGCCAGTTCCTGGGTCAGCGCGATGTTGTCGAGCAGCATGATGCCCTGTCGGACGACGAGGGCGAGCACGACCGTGCAGCCGGTGACGACGACCACCTTGTCGACGCTGCGGCTCTCCAGCACGTTGTAGAGGATGCCGAGGGTGCAGACGGCGGCGGCGAGGTACGGGGTGAGGGCCGGCAGCGACCGGGCGATCGGGCGGCTGACGGGGCGCGGGCCGCGGGGCTCCGCCTGTTCGTGGACGGCACCGATCCGGCGGGCGCCCCAGGGCGCGTAGGCGAGCAGCAGGGATCCGGCGAACCATCCGGCGTCGAGGAGCTGCCCGGAGCGGTAGGTCTCCTTCAGCAGCGGCGAGGTGAAGATGGCGTCGCAGAGCACCGTCAGCGCGAGCGCCGCGATGGCGGTGTTGATGGCGGAGCGGTTGGTCGCGGAGCGCCGGAAGTGCAGCACGAGCACCATGGAGACGAGCGCGATGTCTAACAGGGGGTAGGCAAGTTCGAGCGCGGCTCCCGCGACGCTGCCGGCGCTGTGGGAACGGGCCGCCTTCGCGAGGGCCAGGCTCCAGGACAGGGTGAGCAGCGAGCCGGCGATCAGCCAGGAGTCGAGGGCGAGGCAAACCCAGCCCGCGCGGGTGACGGGCCGCTTGGCGAGGACGAGGAGGCCCACGATGGCGGGCGGCGCGAAGCAGAGGAAGAAGAACTGGGCCGGGGACGGGCTCGGCATCTCCTCGTGGATGACGACCTCGTACCAGCCCCAGACCGCGTTGCCGCAGGCCGACATCAGGGACGAGAGAGCAAAGAGCACCCAGGCGAGCCGGTCTCGGTTCGCATGGGTGCGCGCGTACTGGTAGCAGGATCCGGCGGCCACGAAGGCCGCGGCGGCGAGGCCGAAGTCGCCCATGGTGTCGGCGAGTTCACTGCCGCCCCAGCCGAGGCCCGCGCCCACCGCGTAGCCGCACCACACCACGGCCAGGAGTACCTGGACGGCCACCACCCGGCCGCCTCCGCCCCGCGGGACGGGCGGCCGGTTCAGGAGCGCCGCCCCCGGGGCACTCACCGCTCCCCCTCGCCCGCTGGTTCCGGTGCAGCCCAGTCTCGGCAGCGTCGCCTCCGGCGGCCCTGCCGCATCGGATCCTTCGTCCATTGGCCGTACATCGCCCGTCGCCCCCCAAAGTGTCCGATCACTCCCCAGCGCCAGACGTTCGTGGCGCAGCCCCTTCTTCCGGACGATACACCACTTTCGTCACTCAGCGACATAGGTTCTCTACTCTCCGTCACCAATACGGGAGTTGCGGCGCCCTCCGGGCATCCGCGGGAACGCGGCGCGGGCGCCCGGCGTCACTCGGTGATCAGCACCGTGTGTTCCACGGGCTCCCCGGCGGCGAACCGGCCGAGCTGACGCGCCAGCAGGCGCTTGGCCCGTGGTTCGAACGCCGAGCTGCTGCCACCGACATGAGGGGTGATCAGGACATTCGGAGCATGCCAGAGCGGGTGGCCGGCCGGCAGCGGTTCCGGGTCGGTGACGTCGAGTGCGGCGCGGAGCCGGCCCGACTCCAGCTCGGCCAGCAGGGCCTTCGTGTCGACGACCGGGCCGCGCGAGACGTTGACCAGCAGGGCGCCGTCCTTCATGCGGCTCAGGAATTCGGCGCCTGCCAGGCCCCGGGTGGCATCGGTCAGCGGCGTCACGAGGATCACCACGTCCGCGCCGGGCAGGAGTCCGGGCAGGTCGGCGAGGGCGTGCACGGGGCCGCGCGGAGCGGTCCGCGCGGAGCGGGCGACGCGGGTGATCGGCCCGCACTCGAAGGGCGCCAGGCGGTCTTCGATGGCCGAGCCGATCGATCCGTAGCCGACGATCAGGACGGACTTGTCCGCCAGGGCGTCGTAGAAGCCGCCGCGCCATTCCTCGCCGTCCTGGCCGCGGACCATGCCGGGGATGCCGCGCAGCGAGGCGAGCGTCAGGGTGAGGGCGAGCTCGGCGGTGCTGGCCGTGTGGACCCCGACGGCGTTGCACAGACGGACGCCGGGTCGCAGGTCTCCGAGGCCGCCCAGCACGTGGTCGATGCCCGCGGTCAGGGTCTGCACGACCTCCAGGGCCTGCATGGCCGCGAGCGGGCGCACGGTGACCTCGGCGGACTTCATGTACGGGGTCACGTAGAAGACGCAGTCGGCCGGGTCGGCCGGGAAGGTCTCCTCGCCGTCCCAGAGGCGGTAGCGGAAGGAGTCGGGCAGGCCGGCGATCTCGTCGGCGGGGAAGGGGAGCCAGACGTCCCCGGTCTTTGAGCTCATGATCACGAGGCTATGCCAAGCCATCGCGATCAAGCCGTTAGTTTGTTTGCCGGAGCGGGAGGGGGACCCAGGGGTGGAGCGCAGGTCGATCGGGGCGGGGGCGCTGGCGGTGGGGGCCGTGGGCCTCGGCTGCATGCCGATGAGCTGGGCGTACGCGCCTTCGCGGCGGCGGGGGCAGGAATCGCTGGCCGCCGTGCACACCGCGCTCGACCTGGGGTCGAACCTGCTGGACACCGCCGATGTGTACGGGCCGTTCACCAATGAACTGCTGCTCGGGCGCGTGCTGCGGGAGCGCCGCTCCGAGGCCTTCGTCTCTGCGAAGGTGGGGCTGCGCGCGGGTGATCAGCACGTGGTGGCCGACGGGCGGCCCGGCTATCTGCGGCGGGCGTGCGACGCCTCGCTGCGGCGGCTGCGGACGGACGTCATAGACCTCTACCAGTTGCACCGGGTGGATCCGGAGGTGCCCGTGGAGGAGACCTGGGGGGCGATGGCCGAGCTGGTGGGTGCGGGGAAGGTCCGGGCGCTGGGGTTCTGCGCGCTGGGCGCGGGTGCCGGGCCGGGGGCCGGGCGGCGCGGGGACAGGGCGTACCGGACGACGCTGGCGCACCTGGAGCGGGTGCAGCAGGTGTTCCCGGTGAGCGCGGTGCAGGCGGAGCTGTCGGTGTGGTCGCCGCAGGCCGCGTGGCAGCTCCTGCCGTGGTGCGAGGCGCGCGGGGTGGGGTTCCTGGCGGCGATGCCGCTGGGCAGCGGGTTCCTCACGGGGACGCTGACGCCGGGCGAGGGTTTCGAGTCGCAGGACGTGCGGGCCAGGCATCCCCGGTTCACGGCGCATGCGATGGCGTCGAACCAGGGGCTGGTGGCGGGCCTGCGGCGGGTGGCGCTGCGACACGGGGACGGGGTCACCGCGGCGCAGGTGGCGCTGGCGTGGGTGCTGGCGCAGGGGCCGCAGGTGGTGCCGGTGCCGGGGGCGGACCGGTCGCACTGGGCGGCGGAGAACGCGCTGGCGGCGGAGGTCCGGCTCTCGGCGGGGGACCTGGAGGAGATCGCGGCGCTGCCTGCGGCGGTGGGAGCCTGGGACTGACGGGCTCCGCGGAACGGCGCGACGACCACTCGATCGAGTGTACGAAGGGTGGAACTCGGGGTACGGCCGAAGCTGTTGAGACAGGTGTAGGGCACGAGTGGCGCACGGGAGGGGAGCAGGGCGATGCGATACGGATCGGGGACGTACGGGAGCGCGGGCGCGCGGCGCCGGAGCATGGTGGTGGCCGCGGTGGCGGCCGGGTGCGGCGCCCTGCTGGCGGCCGGGTGCTCGCCGCCGGGAGGGGCCGGGGCGGGGCCGAGCGGCTCCCCACCGGGCACGACGGCCGCGAGCCCGGGGTCACCGGGCCCGTCGGGGAGTCCGTCCGGCCCTCCGGCGGCCTCCGGTCCCCCGGCGAAGGGCTCGGTGACGGTGAGCGGCGAGATCGCCAAGGGGCTGGAGACTCCGTGGGGCGTGGCCCCGCTGCCCGGCGGGGATCTGCTGGTGGCCTCGCGGGACAAGGGGACGATCAACCGGGTCTCGGTGGGCTCGGGCGCGGTGACCGAGATCGGTGAGGTACCGGGGGTGGCGCCGGGCGGGGAGGGCGGGCTGCTGGGCCTCGCGCTGTCGCCGTCCTTCGCCTCGGACCGGCTGGTGTACGCGTACTTCACGACCGAGTCCGACAACCGCATCGCACGGATGCGCTATGACGAGCACAGAGCGCCCGGTCAGCAGCTGGGCGCTCCGGACACGGTGCTCCGGGGCATCCCCAAGGGCACGATCCACAACGGCGGCCGGATCGCCTTCGGCCCGGACAAGATGCTCTATGCGGGGACGGGCGAGTCCGGCGACGGTGCGCTCGCGCAGGACAAGAAGTCGCTGGGCGGCAAGATCCTGCGGATGACGCCGGACGGGCAACCGGTGCACGGCAATCCGGAACC
Source organism: Streptomyces sp. NPDC096339 (assembly GCF_044762985.1). Lineage (NCBI taxonomy): Bacteria > Bacillati > Actinomycetota > Actinomycetes > Kitasatosporales > Streptomycetaceae > Streptomyces > Streptomyces sp. NPDC096339. The sequence goes on from NZ_JBIWFI010000053.1 coordinate 40,133, forward strand.
CGATTCCGTCGTCTACTCCTACGGGCACCGCAATGTGCAGGGCCTCGCGTGGGACAAGGACAAGCGGCTGTGGGCCGCCGAGTTCGGGCAGAACACGTGGGACGAGCTGAATCTCGTCGAGCCCGGCGCGAACTACGGGTGGCCGGAGGCGGAGGGGAAGGCGGGCAGGCCGGGCATGCGGGATCCGGTGGCGGTCTGGCGGACCGACGAGGCCTCGCCGAGCGGGATCGCGTGGGCGCAGGGCTCGATATGGATGGCCGCGTTGAAGGGCGAGCGGCTGTGGCGGATCCCGCTGGCCGGAGCGGAACCGATCGCGGCGCCCGAGGCGTTCCTCGAGGGGAAGTACGGCCGGCTGCGCACGGTGGTGGCGCTCGGCGGGGACAGGTTGCTGCTGGTCACGAGCGAGACCGATGGGCGCGGGTCGCCGGAGGCGGGCGACGACAGGATTCTGACACTGACGGTGCAATAGCCGGCCCGGGCCGAGGCGCGGACCGGCGGGGAAGGCACGGTGGGCACGGTGTTCAACATGATCGAGGAGCTGTTCAGTCCGAGCCGCAGGCACACGGACGAGGAGAAGAAGCGGCTGGAGCTCTCCCGGGTCGACGTCAATGACGGCGACCCGGGGAAGGGTCCGATAGACCTGGACTCCGGCAAGGTGCTCATACGCCTCGAAGAGGAGCCTCCGTCCGGGCGGTGACCGGCACGGGCGGGGCGAAGAGCCTCAGCCGGTGGGCGAGGGCGGCGGCCTCGCCCCGGCCTGCGACGCCCAGCTTAGCCAGGATGTTCGAGACGTGGACGCTCGCCGTCTTCGGGGAGATGAAGAGTTCCTCGGCGATCTTGCGGTTGGTGCTGCCGGCCGCCACCAGGCGCAGTACGTCCCGTTCGCGACTGGTCAGGCCGAGCTCCTCGACCGGGTCGGTCTGCGGGGCGGGGATCGCCGGGGGCGTGTCGGCCGCGGTGAGGGAGATCCGGGCGCGCTGTGCGAGCAGGGCCAGGTCCTCGCGCAAGCGGCGGGTGCCGAGCCGGTCGGCGGTGGCGTAGGCGTCGCGGAGCAGGGCGGTCACGGGCTCCCGGTCGCCGCCGGCGGCCAGCAGGGCCTCGGCGAGCTGGTGGCGTGCGCTCGCCAGCAGGTACGGGCGTTCCAGCGGGCGGACGGCCTCCTCGACGGCGGTCCAGTCGGCGACGGTGTCCCGGGCCTCGGCTCGCAGCAGTTCGGCGCGTACGTACTCGGCGTGGGCGCACCACACCGGGGTCGGGGTCGACAGGCGGCGGGCTGCCTCGCGCAGGACGTCGAGGGCGGCTTCCCGGCCGGCTTCGGCCGCGGGGAGTCCCCGGGCGTCGGCCTCCGCGGTGGCGGAGGCCAGCAGCACCGGCCAGGCGTAGCGGTGCTGCCCGAGCGGGAATCCGTAGGCGACGGCGGCGGCCGTCTCGGCGCGGACGTCGGCGATGCGGCCCTCCCCCGCGGCGACGCCGACCGCGAGGTGGTACAGCGGTATCCGGTGCTGGGGCTGGATGTCGTGGGTGCCGAAGTGGGCTTGGGCCGCGGCCAGCTGCTGGGTCGCTTCCGTCAACTCGCCTCGTCCCAGTGCCAGATAGGCGAGCCGGGCCGCGGCCGAGCCTCGGGGGCCCGCGCTCTGCCCGACGCGGAGGGCGCGTTGGGCGGCCTCGCCGGCCTCGTCCCACCGGCCGAGGCCGTACAGGCTCTCCGCCATGTTGCCGCGGATCCAGGCCTCGGCGTCCAGCAGCCGGGACTTCCTGACCAGTTCGGCCCCTTGTTCGGCCAGTTCCACGGCTTCGCGGGACCGGCCCATTCCTTCCAGCTGAGAGGTGAGATTGATATGCGCACGTCCTGCGAGCACGATGAGGCCGAGTTCCGTGGCCCGTTCCCTGACCGCGTGGAGCTCGGCCAGGCCCCCTTCGCGGCCGCCGGAGTCGGTGAGCAGACTGCCCACCGTGATCCGCGCGTTGAGCTCGATGTCCTCGGCGCCGACCATCCGCGCGTACTCGACGGCGCGTTCGGCGGCGACGATGTTGCCGGGGCCGGGGTCGTGGAGCATGCCCCAGCCCGCGGCCCGGACGAGGACCTCGGCGTGCACCTGGGACGGGGGCAGCCCCTGCACCAGTTCCTGGGCCTTGGCGATCTCGTCCCAGCCGTCGCCCCGCCCCAGGCTCGCGACCAGCCGGGAGCGCTCGGTCCAGAACCAGGCGGCCCGCAGTGGGTCGTGACCGTCCTCCAGCATGCGCGCGGCCGTCTTGCAGAACTTCAGGGCGCGTTCCCGTTCCCCGCCGTAGCGGGCCGCCACGGTCGCCTCGGCCAGCAGGTCGAGGCGCTGGAGCGGGGTGTCCGGGTCGCAGCCGCACGGCGGGTACACATCGGTGTAGTCCGCCGGGCGGAGCTCCTCGCGGACCTGTTCCGGGACGCTGTCCCACAGGTCCATCGCGCGCTCCAGCAGGCGCAGCTGCTCGGAGTAGGCGTGCCGGCGGCGGGCGGCCACGGAGGCGGCCAGTACGGCCGGCAGCGCCTGGGAGGGGTCGTTGGCGTGGTACCAGTAGCTGGCCAGCCGGATGACCCGCTCCTCGGCGCGGATCAGCGAGCCGTCGGCCTCCATGGCCTCGGCGTAGCGGCGGTTGACGCGGGCGCGTTCGCCGGGCAGCAGGTCGTCGCTGACGGCTTCCCGGACCAGCGAGTGGCGGAAGCGGTAGCCGTCGCCGTCGGGGGTGGCGAGCAGGATGTTGGCTCCGACGGCGGCCCGCAGCGCGTCGATCAGCGCGTCCTCTCCCAGCCCGGCGACGGCGCGCAGGAGCGGGTACTCGACGGTGGATCCGCCCTCGGCGACGATGCGGACCACTCGCTGGGCCTCGTCGGGGAGGACCTCGACGCGGACGAGGAGCAGGTCGCGCAGGGATTCGGTGAGCCCGGCGCGGCATCCGCTCTCGTGGGAGGCGACGAGTTCCTCGACGAAGAAGGCATTGCCGTCGGACCGCTCGAAGACGGAGTCGACGAAGTCCTCCCCGGGCTGGGAGGCGAGGATGCCCGCGAGTTGGCGGCGCACCTCGGCGCGGTTGAAGCGGGGCAGCTCGATGCGGTGGACGGTGCGGAGCCGGTCCAGTTCGGCGAGGAGCGGGCGCAGCGGGTGGCGGCGGTGGACGTCGTCCGCACGGTAGGTGGCGACGACGACGAGCCGGCCGCCGGCGAGGGTGCGGAAGAGGTAGGAGAGCAGGTGCCGGGTGGAGGTGTCCGCCCAGTGCAGGTCTTCCAGGACGAGGACGACAGTGCGGTCGGCGGCGAGCCGTTCCAGCATCCGTGCCGTCAGTTCGAAGAGCCGGGCGGTGCTCTCCTCGTCGTGCGGGCCGCGCGGGGTGTCTCCGAGTTCGGGGAGGATCCGGGCGAGTTCGTCCTCCTGGCCGGCGGCCGCGGCGGCCAGCTCCTCGGGGAGTGCCCGGTGCAGGCTGCGCAGGGCCGTCGAAAACGGGGCGAAGGGAAGGCCCTCCGCCCCGATCTCCACACAGCCTCCGACGGCGACGACGGCGCCGCGGCGGGCGGCCTCGCAGAGGAACTCCTCCGTGAGGCGGGTCTTGCCGACCCCCGCCTCTCCCCCGATGAGCAGTGCCTGCGGCTCCTGGCCGGCGGCTCGCGTCAGTGCGTCGGTGAGTACGGCCAGTTCGTCGGCGCGGCCGACGAACACCGGGCTGACAGATCTGGTCTCCACGTCGCCGAGCATCGCACATCCGTGCTGCTGGGCGGCACTTGTTATCGGTGCGCTCCTCATGACGTGTCAGTCCACGCGTGTCGCGGCGCGGGTCACGCGGCGCGGGTGAAGCGGCTCCGGTGTGCGCTCACCGCCCTCTCGGTTTCCCGGCTTCGGGAGGAGGCGCGCCGCGCCTTCTTGGCCTCCCGGATCAGGCGGTACTCGTCGGCCTCGCGAATGAGGTCGGCGCTGCGGGCGGTGGCGATCTCGTACTCGAACATCTCGTACTCCCTGGTTGCGTTTCCCGGTCACCTCGTTCGGTGTGATCCAAGCTTCGCGTCCCAGGGGGTACCGGCACATCGGTCGCATGCCGCATCCGGGAGGGGCAGGGGGCCTTAGTCCCGGGCCCAAGGCCCCTCAGTCGGGCCGAGGACGCCTAAGGCCGTGCTTAGCGGGTGGTGGGGCGGTGCCTAGCTCATCGCCGGAGCCGGGATGGTGAGGAGGAGGTCGAAGTACATGAGGACGAAGAGCAGGACGCCGACGGCGCCGAGCGCTACGCCCGCCCAGGAGACGGAGCGGACCCAGGCGGGGAGGGTGCGCTGGGGGGAGGCGAGGGCCGGCAGGGCCAGCGCGAGGATCCCGATGATCAGGGCGAGAGCGGAGAAGATGCCGTTCACCAGGGCGGTGGTGTGCCACGGGTCGACGAACTGGGCGGCGATCTGCGCGTTGACGTCCGCGGCCTGGCTGAGCTTCAGCTGGCTGGTGACGCGGGCGCGTTCGGCGACTATGCCGCCGATCCAGCTTCCGCTGAGGGCCACGGCGCCGAGGCCCGCTGCCACGATCCCGAAGGCCGCGGCTCCGACGTGGCCCGGCTCCTCCGCCGCGGCCTCCTCGTCGGCGAACTCCTCGTCGTTCAGGTCCTCGTCGGCGAGCTCGGCGGTGGCGGGCTCGGCGTCGGCGAGCCCGGCAGCGGGTTCGACGGCGGGTTCGGCCTTGGTCAGGTCGGCCGGGGTGGTCTCCGCCTCGGGGGCGTCGGGGGTCTTGGTGGTGTCCATGCGGGGCACCGTAGGTGCCTTGTCTGAGAGTTTTCTGAGAATCCGCTGGTCATGGCCGTCCCGGGCCCCGCGGTCCGCGGGGCCCGTACGGACGCGTGCCTCAGGCGGGCCGGGCCCCGGGCCACTCGTGGGCGAGGACCGACCAGACCTCGGTGCTCTGGCGGACGCCCCGGTGCAGGTGGTTCTCGCGCATCACGCCCTCACGGGTGAGGCCGAGGCGCTCGGCGACGGCGATGCTCTTCTTGTTCCCCGTGGCGACGTGCCACTCCACGCGGTGCATGCCGCGCCCGTTGAAGGCCCAGTCGATGAGCACCCGGCAGGCGGCGGTGACCAGTCCGCGTCCGGCCGCCGAGGGCTCCAGCCAGCAGCCGACCTCGCAGTTGCCGGTGGCGGCGTCGAAGGCCGGGTAGAGCACCCCTCCGACGAGGGTGTCGTCGACCCAGATGCCGAAGAACCGGGTGCCGTCGTTCGCCGCCTTCTCCGCGTTCGAACGGAGCAGCTCGCGCGCCGAGTCCAGGTCGGTGGCCCGGTCGGGGAAACCCACGTACTGACCGATGAATTCGCGGCCGCGGTCGATGTGGGCGAGGAATTCCTTGGCGTGCCACACCTCGAGGGGCCTCAGCTGGGCGTCTTCGGCCAGGTCTATCGCGAACATGAGTTGAGTCCTTACGGCTGGTCAGCTGGACACGGGTACAGAGTCAGCCGGCTCCGCGCTGTCTTCGCTCGGCCGCTGTGCCGGAAGTTTCCCATGCGGGTGGTGCTCCGGCGGCTCGATGCTGATCCTGGGCAGCCGTCGGTCGAGCCAGGCGGGCAGCCACCAGTTCGCGCCGCCGAGCATGTGCATCAGCGCCGGGACGAGGAGGGTGCGCAGCACGAAGGCGTCCAGGGCGACGGCCGCGGCGAGCGCGATGCCGAACATGGCGATGATGCGGTCGCCGCTGAGCACGAAGGCCAGGAAGACGGAGATCATGATGACGGCCGCCGAGTTGATGACCCGGCTGGTCTCCGCGAGGCCGACGCGGACGGCTCGCTTGTTGTCGCCGGTCTCCAGCCACTCCTCGTACATCCGGCTGACGAGGAAGACCTGGTAGTCCATCGACAGTCCGAACAGGACGGACACCATGATCACGGGCAGGAAGGGTTCGATGGGGCCCGCACTGCCCAGGCCCAGCAGCTCGCTGCCCCAGCCCCACTGGAACATGGCGACCACGACTCCGAAGGAGGAGGCGACGGCGGCGATGTTCATGGCCGCCGCCTTGAGCGGGATCCCGATGGAGCGGAAGGCCAGCAGCAGGAGGACGCAGCCGAGGGCGACGACCACCGCCACGAAGAGCGGGAGCTTGCCGATGACGACCTCGGCGAAGTCGTCGTAGCCGGCGGTCACGCCGCCGACGTGAGCTTCCATGGAGTTGCCGTGCTCCGCGCGCGGAACCACGTCCTCGCGGAGCCGGTCGACGAGCTCGCTCGTGGCCCGGGACTGGGGGGCGGAGTCGGGGACGACCGTGATGACCGCGGTGTCGCCGCTGCGGTTGAAGACGGCGGGGCCGGTGGAGGCGACGCCCTTCGTCTTGCCGAGCGCCTCCGCCAGGTGCCCCACGGCGAGGCGGTCGGCGGCCCCGTCGAGGCGGGCGACGACGGTGAGCGGGCCGTTGCTGCCGGGGCCGAAACCGTCCGCCAGCAGGTCGTAGGCCTGCCGGGTGGTGGAGGTCGCCGGGTTGTTGCCCTGGTCGGAAGTGCCGAGGTGCAGCGAGAGCGTGGGCAGGGCCAGTACGACCATCACGGCGGTGGCGACGATGCCGAGCAGCTTCGGGTGGCGCTCCACGAAGGCGGACCAGCGGACGGCGAAGCCCGTGGTCTGTTCGGGCAGCGGGCCCTCGGCGGCGAGCCTGCGGCGTTCGCGGCGCGACAGGGCGCGCATGCCGATCCAGGAGAGGAGGGCGGGCAGCAGGGTGACCGAGGCGGCGACCGTCAGGACGACCGTGACGGAGGCGGCTATCGCGACGCCGTTCAGGAAGTTCAGCCGCAGGACCAGCATGCCGAGCAGGGCGATGCAGACGGTGGCTCCGGCGAAGACGACGGCACGGCCGGTGGTGGCGACGGCGTTCTCGGCCGCCTCCTCGACCGGGACTCCCCGGGCGAGTGCCTTGCGGTGCCTGGTGACGATGAAGAGGGCGTAGTCGATGCCGACGCCGAGGCCGATGAGCGTGCCGAGCATCGGGGCGAAGTCGGCGACCGCCATCGCGTGCCCGAGCAGCGTGATCCCGAAATAGGCGGTGCCCACGCTGACGAGGGCGGTGGCGATGGGCAGCAGGCTCGCGGCGAGCGAGCCGAAGGCGAGGAAGAGAACCAGGGCCGCCACGACCACGCCGATGACCTCGGCGAGATGGGTGGCGGGGGCCTCGGTCAGGCCGATGGCGCGGCCGCCGAGTTCGACCTGGAGACCGCCGCTCTCGGTGGCCGGGTTCTTCGCCGCGTCGACCACGGCCTTGGCCTGGGCCTTGGGTACGGAGTCGGCCTGCCGGTCGAAGGTCACCACGGCATAGGCGGTGCGCCCGTCGGAACTGATCTGGGCGCCGCTCTCGGGGCCGGGGCCGTAAGGGCTGCTCACCGACCCGACGCCGGGGAGACCGGCGATGGTGTCGAGCGCGCGGGTCATGCGCTGCTCGATGTCCGGGGTGCGGGCGTTGTGATGGTCCGGGGCCCGCCACACGATGGTGTCTGTGTCGCCGCCCTGGCCGTGGAAGCCCTCGCGCAGCAGTGCGTGCGCCTTGCCGGACTCGGTGCCGGGCACCTCGTAGTCGTTGGAGAACGCCGATCCCGCGGTCCCGGCGGCCACCGCGGTCGCACCGAGGGCGAGCAGCCAGATCAGGACGGCGAGGAGACGGTGGCGAATGCACCACCGTGCTATTGCTGCCAACGGACGTGCTCCCTGGTGGTTCGGATCTTTACCGGGGGCGGCCCGTCGCAAAGAACGCTGGAACTCGTGAAGGCCCGGCTGCGCGTTCGGGGGGTCACCCCTGGGCGCGCCGAGATGGTCTACAAGGCAACGATCGCAGCGTTTCGTGATCGTTGGCCCGTTTCGTGTGCTTCGTCACAGGGGTGCGGCGTCGCCAGGTCCACCGTCGGGTTCGTCCACCCGGTAGCCGGGGATCGAGGGCCAGCGGACGGTGAGGACCACGGCGTCCTCCTCCGCATACCAGGAGTGGTCGACTCCGCGGCCCCACAGCACGTAGTCCCCCTGCTCGGCGAGTACGACGGTCCGCCCGGGGAAGTCCAGCCGGAACCGCCCGCTGATCAGGACCAGCAGCGCGGTCCGCTTCTCCGCGGTCGCCCACCGCTCCCGCGCCTCGCCCTTCGGGTGGACGCCCCACTTGATCTCCACGTCCTCGCTGTGACGGGGATCGCCGGGGTCCTTGAAGTGGCCGAGGAGCCAGCCCCGGTCGACGGCCGCGTCGGGGCCGGCCTTGCCGGTGTGGATGGTGGAGTCGTGGTTCACGGGGTGAGGCTAATGCAGTTGTGCGGGCCGGTCCGACACTGGTGATCTGGGGTGATGACCATGGATCACGATGAACTGGTGAAGGTGCGGGCCCGCTTCGACGCGGAGATGCGCGAGGGCGCACAGCCGGACGCGGCGCAGGCGCGCGTGGAGCGGGTGGGGCCGGTGGTGCGGCAGATCATTCCGGGGCTCGGCTGGAGCGGTGTGCTCTGGTCCGACCTCGACGAGGAGACGGCGGACGCCGTGATCGCGGAGCAGGTGGCGTTCGCGGAGGAGTGCGGGGCGTCGGAGTTCGAGTGGAAGCTGTACGACCACGACCGGCCGGCTGACCTCGGGGACCGGCTGCGGGCGGCCGGGTTCGTGCCGGAGCCGGCCGAGACGCTGATGATCGGGCGGGTCGCGGAGCTCTCGCTGCTGCCGGTCGATCCACCGGAGGGGATCACCCTTCGGGTGGTGACGGACGAGGCGGGGGTGGACCTGATGATGGAGGTCCACGCGCGGGCCTTCGGGACGGAGCGGCCGCTGATCCGGGAGCAGATGCTGGGCCTGCTGCGGGACGAGCCGGAGACCATCGCGGCGGTGCTGGCGATGGCGGGCGACACCCCGGTGAGCGCGGCCCGCATGGAGATGCGGCCGGGCACGTCGTTCGCGGGCCTGTGGGGTGGCGGTACGGTCCCCGAGTGGCGGGGCCGTGGCATCTACCGGCTGCTGGTGGCGCACCGCGCGCGCATCGCGGCGGAGCTGGGCATCCCGTACCTCCAGGTGGACGCCTCGGACGACAGCCGCCCGATCCTGGAGCGGCTGGGCTTCGCCCGGCTGGGCGTCACGGTGCCGTACGTACTCACCGGCCTCGCGGACGACTGAGCCCACGCCGGAGCCCGCGCACCGCCGCGCCGTCGGGGTCGGGCGTGCGGCGGGGCGCCGCCGTGGGTGGGGCACCCCCCGCGCCGGCGGGGTCGGGCGTGCGGCTGAGCGCCACCGTGGGTCGGGCCACCCCCCGCGCCGTCGGGGTCGGGCGTGCGGCGGGGCGCCGCCGTGGGTGGGGCACCCCCCGCGCCGGCGGGGTCGGGCGTGCGGCTGAGCGCCGCCGTGGGTCGGGCCACCCCCCGCGCCGTCGGGGTCGGGCGTGCGGCGGGGCGCCCCCGCAGGGCGTCGAACGCAACCGGGTTGTGCATGTCCGCTGCCTCTGCACGTTCGACGCCCGAGGAGGTGCCCGGCCGCGCG
>NZ_JBIWFI010000054.1:0-48344 GCF_044762985.1 Streptomyces sp. NPDC096339
GCCCGCGCCTCAAACGCCGGCGGGGCTGGATCTTCCAGCCCCGCCGGCGTTTGAGGCGCGGGGTCCGGGGCGGAGCCCCGGGAAGCGGCGGTGCAGCCGCTAGATGCCCAGTTGCGCGGTGGTCAGCTTGGCCACCGCCTCCTTTTCCCCGTCGAGGGTGACCGCGGCGGCGGCCTGACGGCCGAAGCAGAAGAGGGTCAGCTCGCCCGGCTCGCCCGTCACCGTCACCACCGGGGCGCCCTTGCGGGCCACCGCCGTGCGGCCGTCGGGGCGGCGCAGGACCAGGCCCACCGGGGAGCGGCGGCCCGTCAGGCGGGCCAGCTTCTCCAGACGGGACCAGAGCGCGTCCGCGAACACCGGGTCCAGCTCGCGCGGGGACCAGTCCGGCTGGGCCCGCCGGACGTCCTCCGAGTGGACGTAGAACTCCACCGCGTTCGCCGCCTCGTCGATCTGCTTCAGCGCGTACGGCGACAGCTTCGGCGGCCCCGTCCTGATCAGTTGGACGAGCTCCTCGTACGGCTTGGCCGCGTACTCCGCCATCGCCCTGTCCAGCCGGTCCCGCAGCACCTTCAGCAGCAGACCGCCCGCCGCGTCCGGACGCCGCTCGCGGACCACCACGTGCGCCGCGAGGTCCCGGCAGGTCCAGCCGTCGCACAGCGTCGGCGCCTCCGGTCCGGCGGCTTCCAACAGGTCGGCCAGCAGCAGACGTTCGCGCTTCGCATGGGTAGACATGCGGGTCAGACTACGGCCGGAACCCACCCCACGCCTGCCCATCAGGCGGACAGAGATCCATTTCCCGTCCCATCTCGCGGCACAATGGCACGCATGAGTAAGTCCTCCCTCGATCCCGCCATCGCCGCGCGCCTCAAGCGTTCCGCCGACGGCCTGGTTCCGGCCATCGCCCAGCAGTACGACACCGGCGAGGTGCTCATGCTCGGCTGGATGGACGACGAGGCGCTGCACCGCACCCTGACCACCGGGCGCTGCACGTACTGGTCCCGCAGCCGCCAGGAGTACTGGGTGAAGGGGGACACTTCCGGCCACTTCCAGCACGTGAAGTCGGTCGCCCTCGACTGCGACGCGGACACCGTGCTCGTCAAGGTCGACCAGGTCGGAGCCGCCTGCCACACCGGGGCCCGCACCTGCTTCGACGCCGATGTCCTTCCGCTGGCCGAATAGCCGGATAGGGTCCCACGCCATGGATCTCGACACCTTCCGCAAGCTCGCGGCCGACCGCCGCGTCATTCCCGTGAGCCGCAGGCTGCTGGCCGACGGGGACACCCCGGTCGGGCTCTACCGGAAGCTGGCCGCGGAGCGCCCCGGCACCTTCCTCCTGGAGTCCGCGGAGAACGGCCGCTCCTGGTCGCGGTACTCCTTCGTCGGCGTGCGCAGCGACGCCACCCTGACCGTCCGCGACGGCCAGGCCCACTGGATGGGCACCCCGCCCGTGGGCGTGCCCACCTCCGGTGACCCACTCGACGCCCTGCGCGCCACCATCGAGGTCCTGCACACCCCCCGCGACCTCGCGGGCGGGATGCCGCCCTTCACCGGTGGCATGGTCGGCTACCTCGGCTACGACATCGTGCGCCGCCTGGAGCGCATCGGCGACAGCACGGCCGACGACCTGGAACTGCCCGAGCTGACCATGCTGCTCACCTCGGACCTGGCGGTGCTCGACCACTGGGACGGCACGGTCCTGCTCATCGCCAACGCCATCAACCACAACGACCTCGACACCGGTGTGGACGAGGCCTACGCGGACGCCGTCGCCCGGCTCGACGCCATGGAGGCCGACCTCGCGCGGCCCGCCCCCTACACCCCGTCCCCGCTGCCCGCCTCCGAGCTGCCGGAGTTCTCCGCGCTGTGGGGCGGCGAGAAGTACCAGGCCGCCGTCGAGGACATCAAGGAGCGGATCCGGGCCGGCGAGGCCTTCCAGGTGGTGCCCTCCCAGCGGTTCGAGACCCCCTGCGAGGCCTCCGCCCTGGACGTGTACCGGGTGCTGCGGGCCACCAACCCGTCCCCGTACATGTACCTCTTCCGCTTCGAGAACGGCTTCGACGTCGTCGGCTCCAGCCCCGAGGCGCTGGTCAAGGTCGAGGACGGGCGGGCCATGGTCCACCCCATCGCCGGCACCCGGCACCGCGGCGCCACCCCGCAGGAGGACCACGACCTCGCGGAGGAGCTGCTCGCCGACCCCAAGGAGCGCGCCGAGCACCTGATGCTCGTCGACCTGGGCCGCAACGACCTGGGGCGGGTCTGCGAGCCGGGCTCGGTGGAGGTCGTCGACTTCATGTCGATCGAGCGGTACTCGCACGTCATGCACATCGTGTCCACCGTCACCGGGCGGGTCGCCGAAGGCAAGACCGCCTTCGACGTGCTCACCGCCTGCTTCCCGGCCGGCACCCTCTCCGGCGCGCCCAAGCCGCGCGCCATGCAGATCATCGAGGAGCTGGAGCCCTCCCGCCGCGGCCTGTACGGAGGCTGCGTGGGCTACCTGGACTTCGCCGGGGACTCCGACACGGCGATCGCCATCCGCACCGCGCTGCTGCGCGACGGCACGGCGTACGTCCAGGCGGGCGCCGGGGTCGTCGCCGACTCGGTGCCCGAGCTGGAGGACAACGAGTGCCGCAACAAGGCGGCCGCGGTGCTGCGCGCGGTCGGAGCGGCGAACCGCCTCCACGGAGCGTGAAGCCGTAGGGGATAGTGGGGTACGTGAGTGCCGTACCCCCGCCCCGAACCGACGCCGCCCCCGACCCGGGCGACGGCCCCAGCCACGACCAGGCGCGCGCGCCCCGGTCCGAGGCTCCGGACAGCCGCCGAAGCCGCCGCAGCGTGGCCGTCGCGCTGCTGCTCGGCACGCTCGGCGCCACCGTCGTCCTGCTCGCCTCCGGCCGGGTCTGGGCCCGGGGCACCACCGCGTTCGCCGGTGACTCGCTCCGGCTGACCGCCGACGGGCAGACCGTCACGGGGCTGCCGGCGGCCCTGGCCATCGTCGGTCTCGCCGCCCTCGTCGCCGTCTTCGCGGTACGCGGCAGGAGCCGGCTGCTGGTCTCCGGGCTGCTGGCGCTCAGCGGCCTCGGCGCGGCGCTGGCGGCCGTCCTGTCCGCCGACGGCCGCAGCGCCCTCGACGCGGCCGCCGCCCGGACCACCGCCGACACCGCGGCGAAGGCGGCGGGACTGACCCATACGGCCTGGCCGTACGTCACCGCCGCCGGCGCGGCCCTGATCCTGATCGCCGGCCTGCTGGCCCTGCGCTTCGGCCGGAACTGGCCCGCGATGGGCGGCCGCTACGAGCGTGACGGCAGCCCGCGTGCCCGCAAGGCCGCCGTGGTGGATCCGGACCGGCCGGAGGATCTGTGGAAGGCTCTGGACCGGGGCGAGGATCCGACCTCCGACCAGGGACGCTGACCGGCACTTCGACCCCACCCCCGTGAGCACGGCCCCGGCCGGGTGCGGGACAATGTCACCGAGCGTTCTACACAGACCGCGCTTTCCACCAACACAGCATCGCGGCAGAGCAACGAGGAGCAACTCATGGCGGGCACAGACCACGGACACACCCCGGCCGCCTGGACCGGTGTCATCATCGCCTTCATCGGTTTCTGCATCTCCGGCGCCTTCATGGTGCTCGCGAACCCGCTGGGCTTCTGGGCCGGCATCGTCGTCGTCGCGATCGGCGGTGTCGTCGGCATGGCCATGAAGGCCGCGGGCATGGGCGCGCCGAAGGCCGCTCACAAGGACCTCGCCGACGTGATCGCCGCCGCCAAGGTCCCCGCCAAGGTCTGACCGGTAGCGGGGAACGGAAAGGCGCGGCCCGTCGGGCTGCGCCTTTTGCCGTGCTGCGGCTTTCGCGAAGATCGGAGAGAATCGGCGGGTGGACGCCTCCCGCACTCCCGAAGCCGTACCGCCGCCCGTTCCACCCGTCCGGCCCCTCGCGCCCGTCCCGGCCGTCCCGCGGGGCGCCGGGGGCTCCCGGGTCCGGCGGCTGGCCGTTCCGGCGATCACCCTGGCCGGGGCCGTCGCGGCGCTCGCGTACGTGGGCGCCGTGGATCCCAACGAACCCGGCCACTACCCGGTCTGTCCGCTGTTCCGGCTGACCGGAATCCTGTGCCCCGGTTGTGGCGGCCTGCGGAGCGCACACGCGTTCGCCCATGGCGATCTGGCGACGGCATTCGGGGCAAATGCCCTCGCCGTCCTCGGCTACTTCGTCTTCGCGGGATTCACGGCCCTGTGGCTGGTTCGCGCCTACCGCGGCGGACCCACCCCGCGGCTCACACTGAAGCCGCTGCAATGGTGGGGGCTGGGCCTGGCGGCCCTGGCCTTCGCCGTCGTCCGAAATCTTTCCTTCGGCTCCGCGCTGGCCCCCTGAGGCCCGTACGGAGCCGAGATGAAGCCTTGGTTCCGAATGTCCAGTTACTGGGACGGCGTCAACCGCGTGCGGAGTGCAACGCCACCTGCGGATACCATTTGATTGCCGACCTCGCAGTGGTACGTGTCCGCAAGGCGGCCGACCGTCATCGACCCGGAAGGGGGCCGCTCGCGTGAGTGTGCTCGACGAGATCATCGAAGGGGTCCGCGAAGACCTTGCCGAACGGCAGGCCCGCGTGAGCCTCGACGAGCTCAAGGAGCGTGCCGCCAAGGCGCCCCAGGCCAAGGACGGCGTCGCCGCCCTCCGTGGCGACAGCGTCAAGGTGATCTGCGAGGTCAAGCGTTCCAGCCCGTCCAAGGGCGCGCTGGCCGCGATCGCCGATCCGGCCGGGCTCGCCGCCGACTACGAGGCGGGCGGTGCGGCGGTCATCTCCGTCCTCACCGAGCAGCGCCGGTTCGGCGGCTCGCTGGCCGACCTGGAGGCCGTCCGCGCCCGCGTGGACATCCCGATCCTGCGCAAGGACTTCATCGTCACGGCGTACCAGCTCTGGGAGGCCCGCGCCTACGGCGCCGACCTCGCGCTGCTGATCGTCGCGGCCCTGGAGCAGGAGGCCCTCGTCTCCCTCATCGAGCGGGCCGAGTCCATCGGTCTCACCCCGCTCGTCGAGGTCCACGACGAGGAGGAAGTGGAGCGCGCGGTCGCCGCGGGCGCCAGGATCATCGGCGTCAACGCCCGCAACCTCAAGGACCTCAAGGTCGACCGCTCCACCTTCGAGCGCGTCGCCCCCGAGATCCCGGACCACATCGTCAAGATCGCCGAATCCGGCATCCGCGGTCCGCACGACCTCATCGCCTACGCGAACGAGGGCGCCGACGCCGTCCTCGTCGGGGAGTCCCTGGTGACCGGCCGCGACCCGAAGGCGGCCGTGGCCGACCTCGTCGCCGCCGGCGCCCACCCCGCCCTGCGCCACGGCCGGAGCTGACCCGTCCCCATGACCCACAACCCGCCCACCGTCACCACGCAGCCCGCGCCGCCGGCACCCCGCCGCGGCCCGGTCGGCGTGCCGACGGCGCACGCGCCCCTGGCGCGCGGATGCCGCCCCCGCGGCTGCCGCGCCCCGGCCCGGCGGGTGCACGGGCGGCGGGTCCGGTACGTGATCGGCTCCGAGCCCGGTCAGGTCAACGGCATGCGATGGCGTCCCGGAGACGCGCCGTAACGAGGGCCGCCGCGGCCCGGTACGCCAGACGTACCGCGCCGCGCCACACCCTCGTACGGCCTGCGCCCCGGGCCGGCCGGCCCCGGGCGCGGTCTCCTCGTCCCGACACACCAGCGGTCCCCGAGTAGGGCACGTGTGTCGCGGGCGGGCGGCGCAATACGGTGAACCCACTCGTCGCATTCCGTAGGAGCACCGGCATGTCCAGCCAATACTTCATCCCGGACCCGGAGGGTCACGTTCCGAACGCCGAAGGCTACTTCGGTGACTTCGGAGGCAAGTTCATCCCGGAGGCGCTCGTCGCCGCCGTGGACGAGGTCGCAGTCGAGTACGACAAGGCCAAGGGCGACCCGGCCTTCGCCGCCGAGCTGAACGACCTGATGGTCAACTACACCGGCCGGCCCAGCGCCCTCACCGAGGTGCCCCGGTTCGCCGAGCACGCGGGCGGCGCGCGGATCTTCCTCAAGCGCGAGGACCTCAACCACACCGGCTCGCACAAGATCAACAACGTGCTGGGCCAGGCGCTGCTCACCAAGCGCATGGGCAAGACCCGCGTCATCGCCGAGACCGGAGCCGGCCAGCACGGCGTGGCCACCGCCACCGCCTGCGCCCTCTTCGGCCTCGACTGCACCATCTACATGGGCGAGATCGACACCCAGCGCCAGGCCCTCAACGTGGCCCGCATGCGCATGCTGGGCGCCGAGGTCATCGCGGTGAAGTCCGGCTCCCGCACCCTGAAGGACGCCATCAACGAGGCGTTCCGCGACTGGGTCGCCAACGTGGACCAGACCCACTACCTCTTCGGTACGGTCGCCGGCCCGCACCCCTTCCCGGCCATGGTCCGCGACTTCCACCGCGTCATCGGCGTCGAGGCCCGCCGCCAGATCCTGGAGCGCGCCGGCCGGCTGCCCGACGCCGTCGCGGCCTGCGTCGGCGGCGGCTCCAACGCCATCGGCCTCTTCCACGCCTTCATCCCGGACGCCGACGTCCGCCTCGTCGGCTTCGAGCCCGCCGGACACGGCGTCGAGACCGGCGAGCACGCGGCCACGCTGACCGCCGGCGAGCCCGGCATCCTGCACGGCTCCCGCTCCTACGTCCTCCAGGACGAGGAGGGCCAGATCACCGAGCCGTACTCCATCTCGGCCGGTCTGGACTACCCCGGCATCGGCCCGGAGCACTCCTACCTCAAGGACTCCGGCCGCGGCGAGTACCGCGCCGTCACCGACGACGCGGCGATGCAGGCCCTGCGCCTGCTCTCCCGCACCGAGGGCATCATCCCGGCCATCGAGTCGGCACACGCCCTCGCCGGCGCGCTGGACCTCGGCAAGGAACTGGGCAAGGACGGCCTGTTGGTCGTCAACCTGTCCGGCCGCGGTGACAAGGACATGGACACGGCAGCCCGCTACTTCGGGCTGTACGACGGCGAGAACGCCGAGGGGGAGTCGAAGTGAGCAACGGCAAGATTCAGCTGCTGAGCGACACGCTCGCCAAGGCCAAGTCCGAGGACCGCGCCGCCCTCGTCGCCTACCTCCCGGCCGGCTTCCCGACCGTCGACGGCGCCATCGAGGCCGTCAAGGCCGTCATCGCGGGCGGCGCGGACGTGGTCGAGATCGGCCTCCCGCACAGCGACCCGGTCCTGGACGGCGCGATCATCCAGACCGCCGACGACATCGCCCTGCGCGGCGGAGTCAAGATCGCCGACGTGCTGCGCACCGTGCGCGAGGCCCACGAGGCGACCGGGGCCCCGATCCTGGTGATGACCTACTGGAACCCCATCGACCGCTACGGCGTCGAGCGGTTCACCGCCGAGCTGGCCGAGGCGGGCGGCGCCGGCTGCATCCTGCCCGACCTGCCGGTCCAGGAGTCCGCGCTGTGGCGCGAGCACGCGGAGAAGCACGGTCTGGCGACCGTCTTCGTCGTGGCCCCCAGCAGCAAGGACGAGCGCCTCGCCACCATCACGGCGGCCGGCTCCGGCTTCGTCTACGCCGCCTCCCTCATGGGTGTCACCGGCACCCGCGAGTCCGTCGGCAACCAGGCCCAGGACCTCGTCCGGCGCACCCGCGCCACGACCGAGCTCCCCGTCTGCGTGGGCCTCGGCGTCTCCAACGCCGCCCAGGCCAAGGAGGTCGCCGGCTTCGCCGACGGCGTGATCGTCGGCTCGGCCTTCGTGAAGCTGCTGCTGGACGCACCGGACGAGGCGGCCGGGCTGGACGCCGTACGGGCGCTGGCGGGCGAGCTCGCGGCGGGCGTACGCAGGAACTGAAGCGCGGGTTCGATCGGGAAAAGGGCACGTCTGAGCGGGTTCTGTAGTCCGATCGGGTGGAAGTGACGGCGGGGAGGCACGCGAGTGCCTCCCCGCTTCGTTTGGTCGAACGTGAGCGAGAAGAACGACGGTGCGAACCGCGATGCGACGAAACGATCGGCCCGGGAGCGACTCCAGGTGGAGCGCGAGCGGCAGAAGACCCGGGACAAGCGCCGGCGGACCCTCATCGTGGCGGCGGCGGTGGTCGGCGTGCTCGGCCTGGCGACCGTCGTCGGCGTGATCGCGGCCAACACCGGCAAGAGCGACAAGGCCGCCAAGGCGGGCCCCGTGGTCGCACCCTCCGGGGCCACGGGCAAGGACGCGCTCGCCATCCAGACGGGCAAGGACGGGGCCAAGCACACGCTGACCGTGTGGGAGGACTTCCGCTGCCCCGCCTGCAAGGCCTTCGAGGACAACTACCGCGACACCATCCACGAGCTGCAGGCCAAGGGCCTGCTCAACGTCGAGTACCACCTCGTCACCCTCATCGACGGGAACATGCGCGGCACCGGCTCGCTGAAGGCCGCCAACGCGGCGGCATGCGCCCAGGACGCCGGGAAGTTCACGGAGTACCACGACGTCCTCTTCAAGAACCAGCCGCAGGAGGTCGACGACGCCTACGGCAAGAACGCCAAGCTGCTGGAACTGGCGGGCCAGGTGAACGGGCTGGACACGCCCGAATTCCGCGCGTGCGTCGAGAACGGCACGCACAACAGCTGGGTCGGCAAATCGCACGAGGCCTTCCGCGCCGCGAAGTTCCGGGGCACCCCGAGCGTGCTGCTGGACGGCAAGGACATCTTCTCCGACCAGTCCAACCCCATCACTCCGCAGAAGCTGAAGGAGCAGGTGGAGGGCACGGCCGCGGGCTCCGGCGGCGGCGCGGCGAAGGCTTCCCCGTCGGCTTCGGCTTCCGGCTCCGCCTCCGCTTCGGCCCCGGCTTCCCCGTCGACCGGGACCCGGGCGAAGAGCTCCTCGAAGACGGGTGCGCCGTCGGCCACAGGAGCGACGAAGGGTGCTGCCACCGGGGCCGAGGAGGACTGAGTCACCCCCCGGGGCATGTGAGGATTTGGTTTCGGCTTGCCGGGCGGGTTGCGGTCCGTACCGCCCGGCAGGGTAGCGTCATGACTGCCATGGACATTGCTTACATCCCCAGCCCGTCGACCGGCGTGATCCATCTCGGACCGATCCCGCTGCGCGGCTACGCGTTCTGCATCATCATCGGCGTCTTCGTCGCCGTCTGGCTCGGCAACAAGCGGTGGGTCGCGCGCGGCGGAAAGCCGGGCACGGTCGCGGACATCGCCGTGTGGGCGGTGCCGTTCGGCCTTGTCGGCGGTCGCCTCTACCACGTGATCACCGACTACCAGCTCTACTTCGGCGAAGGCCGCAACTGGGTCGACGCCTTCAAGATCTGGGAAGGCGGCCTCGGCATCTGGGGTGCGATCGCGCTGGGCGCGGTCGGAGCCTGGATCGGCTGCCGGCTGCGCGGCATCCCGCTGCCGGCCTGGGCCGACGCCCTCGCCCCCGGCATCGCGCTGGCCCAGGCCTTCGGACGCTGGGGCAACTGGTTCAACCAGGAGCTGTACGGCCGCGCCACCGACGTGCCGTGGGCGCTGGAGATCAGCGAGGGCCCGAACCGGGTCGCCGGCACCTACCACCCGACCTTCCTGTACGAGTCGCTGTGGTGCGTCGGCGTCGCGCTGCTCGTGATCTGGGCCGACCGGCGGTTCAAGCTCGGGCACGGGCGGGCGTTCGCGCTGTACGTGGCCGCGTACTGCACCGGGCGCGTGTGGATCGAGTACATGCGGGTCGACGAGGCGCACCACATCCTGGGCCTGCGGCTGAACGTGTGGACCTCGATCGTGGTCTTCGTGGCGGCCGTGGTGTACCTGGTGCTGTCGGCGAAGCTGCGGCCGGGGCGCGAGGAGATCGTCGAGCCGGACACCTCCGGTGGGGACGACGACTCGGCCTCTGACTCGGCCCCCGCTTCCGCCGACGCGGAGGGTGGCTCCGAGTCCGAGGGCAAGCCCTCGGACACCGCCGCTGTCGGTGAGGCCAAGCCGAAGGCTGCCGTTCTGACGAAGGAAGCGCCGGCGGTCGAGGCCGCGCCGGCCCCGGAGGCCGGGAAGAGCTGACCCGTACGGTCCGGAAGGGGGGCGCCGCGCACGTTGCGGCGCCCCCCTTCCGCGTACCCGGGCCTTGTGCCGCTGCGCGGGGCCGGTCCCCTACCCGCCCTTCCACCGTTCCCGCCTCGATCGCCGGCGGGGCTGGATTTCCAGCCCCGCCGGCGTTTGAGGCGCGGGGTCTGGGGCGGAGCCCCAGGAGGGGTCCGGGCGGAGCCCGGGGAACGGTGGAAGGGCGGGTAGGGGACAAGCCCCGCAGGGCAGCCGGAGCGGGGCCGGGGGGACGACCTCGGACAGGAGGTGCACGGGCAGGAGGTGCGCGGGAGTGGGCGGCGCGGCTCACAGGGGGGCCATGCGCGCGGCCAGCGACAGGGTGCGGTGGGCGGCGGCGACGACCGCCGGGTCGATGAAGCGGCCGTCCGGGAGGGCCTGGGCACCAGGCGCCGCACGGGCCGCCGTGACGATCTCCTCCGCGGCCGTCACCTCCTCCGGCCCCGGCAGGTACGCTCGCTCGATCACCGGCAACTGCCGCGGATGGATCGCCGCCCGGCCCAGGAAGCCCAGGGCCCGCCCCCGAGCGCAGGAGACGGCCAGCGCCTCCAGGTCCCGGATGTCCGGGAAGACCGACTGCGCGGGAGGAGCGAGGCCCGCAGCCCGGGCCGCGACCACGATCCGGGAGCGCGGCCAGTCCAGCCCCGCCTCCGCGCTCACGCCCAGGTCGGCCCGCAGGTCCGCCTCGCCGAGGGACAGCCCGTGCAGGGCCGGGTGCGCGCGGGCGATCTCGTACGCCCGCTCCACGCCCAGCGCCGATTCGAGCAGCGCGTGCAGGCCGACCCCGCCGGTGCGGTCGGCGACCGCCGTGATCTGCTCCGGGGCGCTGATCTTCGGCAGCCGGAGCCCGGCGAGGCCCCGCAGGCCTGCGAGGGCCGTGAGGTCGGCGCCGCCCCACGGGGAGTCGAGGGCGTTGACGCGGACGTGGACGGGGACCGGGGGCCGCTCGGTGAGGAGTTCGGCGGTGGCGGCGCGGGCGTACTCCTTGCGGGAGACCGGTACCGCGTCCTCCAGGTCCACGATCACGGCGTCCGCCCCGCGGCCCAGGGCCTTGGCGACCACCTCCGGGCGGTCGCCGGGTGCGTACAGCCAGGTCAGGATCACAGTGCCCCCTCCTCGCGCAGAGCCTTGATCTCGGTGGCCGACAGGCCGAGCTCGGTCAGGACGGCCTCGGTGTCCGCGCCGTGCGGGCGGCCGGCCCAGCGGATCCCGCCGGGGGTCTCGGACAGTCGGAAGAGGACGTTCTGCATCCTCATCGGGCCCAGCTCCGGGTCCTCGATCTCGGTGAGCGTGTCCAGGGCCGCGAACTGGGGGTCGGCCATCACGTCCCTGACGTCGTAGACCTGGGCGACGGCCGCCTCGGCGTCCTCGAAGGCGGCGACGACCTCCTCCGCCTTGTGGCGGGCGATCCAGCCGCCGACGGCCTCGTCCAGGACCTGCGCGTGCGCGGCCCGCCCGGTGCCGGTCGCGAACCAGGGTTCGGCGATCAGCTCCGGCCGGCCCACCAGCCGCATGACCCGCTCGGCGATGGACTGCGCCGAGGTGGACACCGCCAACCAGCGGTTGTCGGCGCTGCGGTAGGTGTTGCGGGGAGCGTTGTTCGTGGAGCGGTTGCCGGTGCGCGGCTGCACGTAGCCGAGCTGGTCGTACCAGATCGGCTGCGGGCCGAGCACGGTCAGGATCGGCTCGATGATGGCCAGGTCGACCACTTGGCCGTGCCCGGTGCGGTCCCGGGCCGTGAGGGCGGTCATCACGGCGTACGCGGTGGTCAGCGCGGCGATCGAGTCGGCGAGGCCGAAGGGCGGCAGGGTCGGCGGCCCGTCCGGCTCGCCCGTGATGGCGGCGAAACCGCTCATCGCCTCGGCGAGCGTGCCGAAGCCGGGTCGACGGGCGTACGGGCCCTGCTGGCCGAAGGCCGTCACGCGGGCCAGGACGAGGCGCGGGTTGGCGGCGGAGAGCTCGGGCCAGCCGAGACCCCACCGCTCCAGGGTGCCGGGGCGGAAGTTCTCGATGACCACGTCGGCGGTCGCGGCCAGCCGCAGCAGGGTGTCGCGGCCGCCGGAGGTGGACAGGTCGAGGGTGATGGTCCGCTTGTTCCGGCCGAGCAGCTTCCACCACAGGCCGACGCCGTCCTTCGCGGGGCCGTGCCCGCGGGAGGGGTCGGGGCGGCCGGGGTGCTCGACCTTGACGACCTCGGCGCCGAAGTCCCCGAGCAGGGTGGCGGCCAGCGGGCCGGCGAAGAGGGTGGCCAGATCGAGGACGCGCAGCCCTTCCAGGGGGCCTGGCCCCGGGGAAACGGTCACGAGGCGGCCCCGTCGATGTCGGCGCGGGTCGGCATCGAGTCCTGGGCGCCGGGGCGCTGGACGGAGAGGGAGGCGGCCCGCGAGGCCCAGCGCAGCGCCTCCGGTACGGGCCTGCCCTCGCCCAGTGCCACCGCGAGGGCGCCGACGAAGGTGTCCCCGGCGGCGGTGGTGTCCACGGCGCGGACCCGGGGCGCGGGCACGGCCAGCGGCTCCCGGCCGCGGGCGGCGTACAGGGCGCCCGCCGCGCCGAGGGTGATCACCACCTCGGGCACGTCGTCCAGCAGGGCCCCGGCCGCCTGGACGGGGTCGGTGAGCCCGGTGAGGGCGGCGGCCTCGTGCTCGTTGGGGACCAACAGGTCGACGGCGCCGAGGAGCTCGGCGGGCAGCGGCTGGGCGGGGGCCGGGGTGAGGACCGTACGAACCCCGTGGGCGCGGGCGCACAGGGCGCCGGCGAGGACGGCGGACAGCGGCAGTTCGAGCTGGAGGAGGAGGGAGCCGGCACCCGCGATCCGGGCCTCGTCACCCGCCTCCAGGCCCGTGACCAGGGCGTTCGCGCCCGGGATGACGATGATGCTGTTCGCGCCCTCGTCGTCGACGGTGATGTGGGCGGTGCCGCTGGCGCCCTCGACGGTGCGCAAGCCCGCTGTCTCCACCCCGGCCGAGGCGAGCGCGGAGCGCAGCCGCACGCCGAACTCGTCGGCCCCGACCGCGCCGATCATCACCACCTCCCCGCCGCAGCGGGCGGCGGCGACGGCCTGGTTGGCGCCCTTGCCGCCCGGGACGGTGCGGAAGGCTCTGCCCGTGACGGTCTCGCCGAGGCGGGGCGCCTTGGGGACGTAGGCGACGAGGTCCATGTTGGTACTGCCGAGCACGGCGATGGCCGTCATGAGCGTGCTGCCTCCTGTGCGGTGAGGTGGGCGAGGGTGTCGAAGCCGATGCCGTCGAAGCCGGGGACGGTGGTGGCGAGGCGGTTCTTGAGGGGTGCCGACCAGCGGTGCGGGACCTCGCCCGCGACGAGGGCGGCGAGGGCGCCGGCGGTGGCCCCGTTGGAATCGGTGTCCCAGCCGCCGGAGACGGCCCGGCACACGGAGTGGGTGAAATCCCCGTCGGCGTGGGTCAGGGCGGCGGCGATCAGCGCGGTGTTGGGCACGGCGTGGACCCAGTGGTAGTGCCCGTAGCGGGTGTGCAGCCGGTCCACGACGAGGTCGAAGTCGGCGTCCGCGCCTTCCCCGGCCGCCCGGATGCCGAAGCGGACGGCCTCGGCGAGGCGGGAGCGGGGCGGTACGAAGGCCAGCCCGGTCCGCAGCGCGGTGTGCACGTCGGCGCGCCCGGTGGCGGCGGTGGCGGTGGCCGCGGCGACGAAGAGGGCGGCGTAGACCCCGTTCGCGGTGTGGGTGAGCACGGCGTCCCGGTAGGCCTGGGCCGCGGCGGCGGCCGGGTCGCCGGGGTTGGTCCAGCCGTGGACGTCGGCACGGATGAGGGCGCCGATCCACTCGCGGAAGGGGTTGTGGTGGGTGGCGGTGAGCGGGGGTTCCAGGCCGTGGAGGAGGTTGCGGTAGGCGACGCGCTCGGCGGTGAAGGTCCGGCCCGCGGGCAACTCGTCCAGCCAGAGCCGGGCGACGTCGGCGGTGGTGAACCCCTTGCCGTGCCGCTGGAGGAGGAGCAGGCCGAGGAGGGGGTAATTGAGGTCGTCGTCCTCGGGCATGCCGTCGATGTTCTCGGCGAGGGAGGTGGGGGCGGAACGGCGGTTCCAGGGGTGTGCGGCGAGTACCTCCGGTGGGACGCGGCGGGCGGTGAACCAGTCGTCCAGCGGCCAGTTGCCGGCGGCGCGGGCCAGGGCGCGGATGCCGTGCAGCGGCAGCTTCTCGACGGGCTTGCCGAGCAGACACCCGACGGCCCGCCCGGTCCAGGCGGCCTCCAGCCTGCGGCGCAGGGCGGGGCCGTACGGGCAGGCGGCGCCGGGAGCCTCGGACGTCGGTCCCGCTGCGCGGATGGCCTCCCAGGCAGTGGGTTCGTCGGGGGTGAGGGGGGAGGGGAGGGCGGCCAGGTCGTCCAGGAGGCGGGTGGCCAGGGCGCGGAGTTCCGGCGGGGCCGGGGTGGGGGAGGCGCCGGCCCGGGCCGGGGCCGGGTGGCCGCCGGCCGCCAGCCAGGCGCGGCGCGTCGGCCCGGCGTCCCGGCCGTCCTCGGTGGCCTGCCGCAGCTCGTGCCCGATCAGGTCCTCGGGCTGCGCCCAGGTGAGGCGTACGGGGCCGGTGGCGGTGGCGGGTGCCTGCGGCGCTGCTCCCCTACCCGCCCCTTCCCGAAACCGGGGCTCCGCCCCGGACCCCGGGCGGGGCTGTGCCCCGGTCCCCGGGTGGGGCTGTGCCCCGGTCCCCGGGTGGGGCTGCGCTCTGGACCCTGGGTGGGGCTCCGCCCCGGTCCCCGGGTGGGGCTGTGGTCCAGAGCCGGCGTGGGGCTGCGCCCCGGACCCCGGATGGGGCTGCGCTCTGGACCCTGGGTGGGGCTCCGCCCCGGACCCCGGGCGGGGCTGTGGTCCGGAGCCGGCGTGGGGCTGCGCCCCGGGTGGCGGGCCGGGGTGAGTGGACGGGACGTGGCCCGCCGGGGGCGACGGGCAGGGGGGCGTCATCGGGGGGCCGTCAGGGTCGCGAAGGCCCTCTCGTGGGCGGTGCGGCGGCTGTGGTCACGCGCGAAGATCTCACGGGTGACGAGGGCGAGGGACGCGGCCGGGGCGTGCAGGTCGAGGCGGCTGGCCTCCGCCACCTGCTTCGCCCAGGCGGGCGGGACCACCGCCTCCCCGCCCAGTGCTCCGGCGATCGCGCCCGCCATGGTGGCGATGGAGTCGCAGTCCCGGCCGTAATTGACCGCCCCGAGCACGGAGGTCTCGTACGCCCCGTCCGCGATCAGCAGCATGCCGAGCGCGATCGGGAGCTCCTCGATGGAGTGGAGGCGGGAGGGGCGCCGCGCGCCGAGGGACGGGGAACGGTAGTCGGCGCCCACCGAGTCGAACGGGGCGACCGCCGCCCGCAGCGGAGCCAGGGCCGACTCGAAGTCACGGTGGCGGGAGGCGGTTTCCGTGACCGCGGTGATGGCGGCGCGGGTGCCGTCCTTCGCCAGCGCGAGCGCGGTGTCCACCACCGAGGAGGCCGTCGCGCCGGGCAGGCAGGCGGCCGCCACCGCCGCCGCGAACACGCCCGCCGCCTCCCGCCCGTACGAGGACTGGTGCGCGCCGGCGATGTCCAGCGCCTCCGCGTACGCCCCGGCCGGATTGCCCGCGTTGGCGATGCCGACCGGAGCCATGTACATCGCCGCACCGCAGTTGACGATGTTGCCGGAGCCCGCCTCGCGGGGGTCGACGTGCGCGTAGTGGAGGCGGGTGACGATCCACTTCTCGGCCAGGAAGATCCGCTGGAGGGGCAGGGCCTCCGCCTCCAGTTCCGGGATCCAGCGGGGGTTGGTCATCAGGTCCGGGACCAGGTGCTCGGCGACCGCGTAGGCGTCGAGGTGGTCCCGTACGGCCTCGTAGACCCGTACGAGCGCATGGGTCATCAGGGTGTCGTCGGTGACGTGCCCGTCGCCCTTGTGGTACGGGGCGATGGGGCGGGCGGTGCGCCAGTCCTCGTGCCACGGTCCGACGATCCCGTGGATGCGGCCGCCGTGCCGTTCCACGATCTGGTCCGGGGTCCAGCCCTCCACCGGGCCGCCGAGCGCGTCGCCCACGGCTGCTCCGACGAGGGCGCCGGTGGCCCGGTCCTCCAGTGTGAGGCTCGTCAGCGTCATGTCCGAATCATTCCTTGGCTGTTGGGGTTGGGTGAGGTGAGTTCGGTGCGGGTGAGGAGGGTGGCCAGTTCGACGAGGTCGGTGCCGGCCAGGCGGGGGAGGGCGCAGCCGGAGAGGGTGCGGCAGGCCTCGCGCCAGGCGGCGGGGATCGAGTCGCCGCCGCCGAGCGCGCCGGTCAGCGCCCCGGCGAGGGCGGGGGCGGAGTCCGCGACGCGGGACAGGCAGGCCGCGGCCGGGACGGCCTCGGTGACCTTGCCGCGGGCGGCGGTCGCGAGGGCGAGGGCCACGGGGACGGTCTCGGCGGCGGCGATCCCGTAGCTGTAGACGTGGTCGACGATCTCGTGTTCGAGGGTGGGGACGATGGCGAAGGCGCCGCCGTCGGTGTGGGCGCGGGCCAGTTTGACCGCGTGGCGGGCGTTGCGGCCGATCTCGGTGGCCGCGGGGAGCTGGCCGAGCGCGGCGTCGACGGCGGCGTCCACGTCGGGGGTGGCCAGCGCGGTGGCGAGGGCGGCGGCCATGGCGCGGGCGCCGTGGACGCCGTCGCCGTCCTGCGTGTAGCGGGCGTCGAACTCGGCGAGGTCCGCGGCCGCGCCGGGGTCGCCGGGGTGGACGACGGCCAGGACGCAGGCGCGTACGCAGGCGGCGTCGTCGAAGTAGTGCGGGTTGTCGTGGCCGGTGGCGGGCGGGCGCAGGCCGGTGGCGAGATTGCCGAGGCCGGCGCGGACGGAGATCCGGGCGCGGAGGGGGAGTACGGCGGACTCGACCTCGGGGGCCCTTTCGGCGGCCGCGGCGACCTCGGAGGCCAGGGCGTTCCACGCGAGGTCGATGGCGGCGCGCATGCGGCGGGACCGGCTGAGGTCGGAGAGCAGCACGCCCGCGGCGGTGAGCACTGACTCGGCGACGAAGGCCGCCCACTCGGCGTCGTCGGACGGGCCGAGGCGCAGCGGCTCGGGGGGTTGGTTCAGGGCGATGGGGACGGGGAGGGTGGTGGTGGCGTTCTGCTCGGCGAAGGTGTCGAGCTCGCGGGTGAGGCGGCGGGTCCACTCGGGCATGCGGCTCGCGCGGTGGCGGGCCGCGGGCCACCCGGCGGCGTCGCCTGCGGCGAGCCCGAGGAGGAGGCCCTCGATCCGGCGAGGGCCGTTGGCCGGCTGGGCGGGGGCCGAACCGGGGCTCCGCCCCGGACCCCGCTCCTCAAACGCCGGAGGGGCTGGATTGTGGCTGCTGCCATCTGTGATTTCAGCGCCGCCGGGGGCAACCCCAGCCTCGCCGGCGTTTGAGGCGCGGGGGTCCGGGGGCGGAGCCTCCGCCGGGTCCGGGGCGGAGCCCCGGGACGGGGGTCCGGGGGCGGAGCCCCCGGTTTCGGGAAGGGGCGGGGTGGAGGAGAGGCTCCGCGCAGCGGTACCCGCACGCGGCCGGGGGTCCGGACCGGAGGTGGGCGTGTCCGGGGTGAAAGGGGGTGGGGTCATCGGGAGGCCTCGTATTCCGGGGTGAGGAGGTCCGCGATGTCCAGGACGTGGTAGCCCCGCATCGACGGGAGGCAACTGCCGCGGACGGGGCCGATGGCCGAGGACCAGGAGGTGGGGATCGAGGCGGCGCCGGAGAGGGCACCGGCCAGCGCGCCCGCCACCGCCGCCGTGGTGTCGGCGTCGCGGCCCATGTTCACGGCCGTGAGGACGGAGGAGGAGAAGTCGCCGCGGCAGGCCGCGAAGGCGCCGAAGGCCAGGCCGACCGCCTCGGGAGCCAGGTCCGTCCACGGGTAGCCGCCGATGACCACCGCCGAGCGGACCGCCCGTTCGCCGCGCGGGGCGGCCGTCACCGCGCGGCGCAGCGAACGGGCCGTCCAGGAGTCGGAGGGGATCACGGACAGGGCCGCGGAGATCACGGAGGCGGGGGAGCCGCCCGCCATGGCCGCGGCGACCCCGGCGGCGACCGCCTGCCCGCCGTAGATGCCCTCCCCGTCGTGGCTCACCGAGCCGTCGATGGAGACGAGGCGGGCCGCCTCCGCGGGCCGGCCGGCCGCGAAGACGCCGAAGGGCGCCGCCCGCATGGCGAGACCGTCCGACCACGCGTGGCGGTGCTGGGCCGAGATGGGCGCCGCCAGCCCGCGGCGGAGGTTCTCCAGGGTGCCGCGCTCCGAGAACCCGGCGCCGCGGAACGGGCCTTCGTCGAGGTCCGCGATCCAGTGGTGCCAGGCCCGTTCCACGTGGGAGACGGTGAGCGCGGAGCCGTGCCGGGCCAGCAGCAGCCCGGAGAAGATCGCGTACTCGGTGTCGTCCGTGCCCGCCGGGTCGTCCGACACGAAGCCCTCGATCCGGCCCCACTTGGCCCGGATCTCCGACGGCTTCATGTTCTCCGCGGGGGCACCCAGCGCGTCACCCACCGCCAGTCCCAGAAGAGCGCCCCTGGCCCGTTCGAGGAGGACCTGCGGATTGCATGCAATCAGCTCCATGGCGCGCCTCTCCACTTGATGGAACTCATGATGAGCCCTTGGGGGATTTGTGCCACGGCATGTGGTTTGTCGCTCGTCGCGAAACACCCCGCGAACGGTGCCGTCACCCGGTCGCCGACCCCCAAAACCCCAGGTAAGTACGGCCTTCCTTGCTGGCGGGCAGCAGAAATCGTGCGTAGTTTCGAGGTGTTCAGGGGGAGCGGGAGGTCTCGCGGAGCCCGTTGGCACAAATGGGGAGATATCCGTATGTCCATCATCGACATCGAAGCACCGCTGCACACCGCCCACCGGGACAACCACACGCACCGCGACGTCAACGGCGGATGGCTGCGCCCGGCCGTCTTCGGAGCGATGGACGGGCTCGTCTCCAACCTCGCGCTGATGACCGGCGTGGCGGGCGGCGCCGTCGCCCCGCACGTCGTCGTGATCACCGGCCTGGCGGGCCTCGCGGCCGGCGCGTTCTCGATGGCGGCCGGCGAATACACCTCCGTGGCCTCGCAGCGTGAGCTCGTACTCGCCGAACTGGACGTGGAACGTCAGCAGTTGCGCAAGCACCCGATCGACGAGATGGAGGAGCTGGCCGAGCTCTACGTCTCCCGGGGCGTCGAGCCGGCCCTCGCCCGCGAGGTGGCCATGCAGCTGTCCCGCGACCCCGAGCAGGCGCTGGAGATCCACGCCCGCGAGGAGCTCGGGATCGACCCCGACGACCTGCCCTCGCCGATCGTCGCCGCGGTCTCCTCCTTCGGCTCCTTCGCGCTGGGCGCGCTGCTCCCCGTACTGCCGTACCTGCTCGGCGCCACGTCCCTGTGGCCCGCGGTGCTGCTGGCGCTGGCCGGGCTCTTCGCCTGCGGCGCGATCGTCTCCCGGGTCACCGCCCGGACCTGGTGGTACAGCGGTTTGCGCCAGCTTGTCCTGGGTGGCGCCGCTGCCGGTGTGACGTACATCCTGGGAACCTGGATCGGTGGAGCCGTAGGCTGACCGAGCAGGGAGTGCGACACTATGCAGTACTCAACATAAGTAGTCAGTTACCTGGCGGTTTCGATCCCGTGTCCGCCGGGCATCAGACCAGGGCGCCCGGGCAATGATGCCCGCCACGCGCCGGGACCTCCCCGTGCTGCGTTCTCCAGAACACCGCGAAGGTCCCTTCTTTCTGCCTCGTGCGATGTCCGCATGCTGGAATGGCATATCCGCTTCGCGGGATTGTCGTCATCATGTAATCTGCACGAAATTT
The DNA here is from genome assembly GCF_044762985.1 of Streptomyces sp. NPDC096339. Classification (NCBI taxonomy): domain Bacteria; kingdom Bacillati; phylum Actinomycetota; class Actinomycetes; order Kitasatosporales; family Streptomycetaceae; genus Streptomyces; species Streptomyces sp. NPDC096339. Next base: position 19,816 of record NZ_JBIWFI010000054.1, read on the forward strand.
CGCAGAGGGCCAACGTCGTCCCTCGGCTATGCACATATGCCACGACGACGACGGGAGAGCCGATGCGTTCCGCATCCACGCACTCCGCGACCGGCCTCAGCAACACCGCCTGGTCGCCCATGGACGGTCGCCCCGCCCAGCAGGGCATGTACGACCCGCGCAACGAGAAGGACGCCTGTGGCGTCGGATTCGTGGCGAACCTCACCGGCGAGGCCACCCACACCCTCGTTGAGCAGGCCCTGACCGTACTGCGGAACCTCGAGCACCGCGGCGCCACCGGCTCCGAGCCGGACTCGGGCGACGGTGCCGGAATCCTCTCCCAGGTGCCCGACGCGTTCCTCCGCGAGGTCGCCGGATTCGAGCTCCCCGAGGCCGGCGCGTACGCCGTCGGCATCGCCTTCCTCCCCGCCGACGGCTCCGCACAGGCCGTCGCCGTGGAGCAGATCGAGGCCATCGCCGCCGAGGAGAACCTGACGGTCCTCGGCTGGCGCGAGGTCCCCGTCTCCCCGGACCTGCTCGGCAACGGCGCCCGCGCCACCATGCCGGCCTTCTCCCAGCTCTTCGTGAGCAACGGGACCACCGGCATCGAGCTGGACCGCAAGGCCTTCGTCCTGCGCAAGCGCGCCGAGCGCGAGGCCGGGGTGTACTTCCCCTCGCTCTCCGCCCGCACCATCGTCTACAAGGGCATGCTGACCACCGGCCAGCTGGAGCCCTTCTTCCCGGACCTCTCCGACCGCCGTTTCGCCTCGGCGCTCGCCCTGGTCCACTCGCGCTTCTCCACGAACACCTTCCCGTCGTGGCCGCTCGCCCACCCGTTCCGCTTCGTCGCGCACAACGGTGAGATCAACACGGTCAAGGGCAACCGCAACTGGATGACGGCCCGCGAGTCCCAGCTGGCGTCCGACGCCTTCGGCGAGGGCACGCTGGACCGGATCTTCCCGGTCTGCACCCCGGACGCCTCCGACTCGGCCTCCTTCGACGAGGTCCTGGAGCTCCTCCACCTCGGTGGCCGCTCGCTCCCGCACAGCGTCCTGATGATGATCCCGGAGGCGTGGGAGAACCACACCTCCATGGACCCGGCCCGCCGCGCGTTCTACCAGTACCACTCCACGATGATGGAGCCCTGGGACGGTCCGGCCTGCGTCACCTTCACCGACGGCACCCAGGTCGGCGCGGTCCTCGACCGCAACGGTCTGCGCCCCGGCCGCTACTGGGTCACCGACGACGGCCTCGTCGTCCTCGGCTCCGAGGTCGGCGTGCTCGACATCGACCCGGCCAAGGTCGTCCGCAAGGGCCGCCTGCAGCCCGGCAAGATGTTCCTCGTCGACACCGCCCAGAAGCGGATCATCGAGGACGACGAGATCAAGGACGAGCTGGCCGCCGCCGCCCCGTACGCGGAGTGGCTGGAGACCGGCGAGATCGAGCTGTCGGACCTGCCCGAGCGTGAGCACATCGTGCACACCCACGCCTCGGTCACCCGCCGCCAGCAGACCTTCGGCTACACCGAGGAAGAGCTCCGCGTCATCCTCGCGCCGATGGCCCGCACCGGCGGCGAGCCGCTCGGCTCCATGGGCACGGACTCGCCGATCGCGGCCCTGTCCGAGCGCCCCCGGCTGCTCTTCGACTACTTCACCCAGCTGTTCGCGCAGGTCACCAACCCGCCGCTGGACGCCATCCGCGAGGAGCTCGTCACCTCGCTGCTGTCCTCGATCGGCCCGGAGTCCAACCTCCTGGACCCGACCGCCGCGTCGTGCCGCAGCATCACGCTGCCCTTCCCGGTGATCGACAACGACGAGCTGGCCAAGCTCATCCACATCAACGCCGACGGCGACATGCCGGGCATGAAGGCGGCCACCCTCTCGGGCCTCTACCGGGTCTCGGGCGGCGCCGACGCGCTCGCCGCGCGGATCGCGGAGATCCGTACCGAGGCCGACGCCGCCATCGCGGCCGGCGCCCGCCTGATCGTCCTGTCGGACCGCCACTCGGACGCCGAGCACGCGCCGATCCCGTCGCTGCTGCTCACCTCCGCCGTGCACCACCACCTCATCGCGACCAAGCAGCGCACCCAGGTGGGCCTGCTCGTCGAGGCCGGTGACGTCCGCGAGGTCCACCACGTCGCGCTGCTCATCGGCTACGGCGCCGCCGCGGTCAACCCGTACCTCGCCATGGAGTCCGTCGAGGACCTGCTGCGCGCCGGTACGTTCATCGAGGGCATCGAGCCCGAGAAGGCCATCAAGAACCTGATCTACGCGCTCGGCAAGGGCGTCCTGAAGGTCATGTCCAAGATGGGCATCTCCACCGTCGCCTCCTACCGCGGCGCCCAGGTCTTCGAGGCCGTCGGCCTGAACGACGACTTCGTCGGCGCGTACTTCGCGGGCACCGCCACCAAGATCGGCGGCGCGGGCCTGGACGTCATCGCCAAGGAGGTGGCCGCGCGCCACGCCAAGGCGTACCCGGCCTCCGGCATCGCGGCCTCGCACCGCGCGCTGGAGATCGGCGGCGAGTACCAGTGGCGCCGCGAGGGCGAGCCGCACCTGTTCGACCCGGAGACGGTCTTCCGCCTCCAGCACGCCACCCGCAACCGCCGGTACGACATCTTCCGGCAGTACACGGACCGCGTGAACGAGCAGTCCGAGCGCCTGATGACGCTCCGCGGCCTGTTCGGCTTCAAGAGCGACCGCCAGTCGATCTCCATCGACGAGGTCGAGCCGGTCTCCGAGATCGTCAAGCGCTTCTCCACCGGCGCCATGTCGTACGGCTCCATCTCCAAGGAGGCGCACGAGACCCTCGCCATCGCCATGAACCAGCTGGGCGCCAAGTCCAACACCGGTGAGGGCGGCGAGGACCCGGAGCGCCTGTACGACCCGGCGCGGCGTTCGTCGATCAAGCAGGTCGCCTCCGGCCGCTTCGGCGTCACCTCCGAGTACCTGGTCAACGCGGACGACATCCAGATCAAGATGGCGCAGGGTGCCAAGCCCGGCGAGGGCGGCCAGCTGCCCGGCCACAAGGTCTACCCGTGGGTCGCCAAGACGCGTCACTCCACCCCGGGCGTCGGCCTGATCTCCCCGCCGCCGCACCACGACATCTACTCCATCGAGGACCTGGCTCAGCTGATCCACGACCTCAAGAACGCCAACCCGGTCGCGCGCATCCACGTGAAGCTCGTCTCCGAGGTCGGCGTGGGTACGGTCGCGGCCGGTGTCTCCAAGGCCCACGCGGACGTCGTCCTGATCTCCGGCCACGACGGCGGAACGGGCGCCTCCCCGCTCACCTCGCTGAAGCACGCGGGCGGTCCCTGGGAGCTCGGCCTCGCCGAGACCCAGCAGACCCTGCTGCTCAACGGGCTGCGCGACCGGATCGTCGTCCAGACCGACGGCCAGCTCAAGACCGGCCGCGACGTGGTCATCGCCGCGCTGCTCGGCGCCGAGGAGTTCGGTTTCGCGACCGCGCCGCTCGTCGTCTCCGGCTGCGTCATGATGCGCGTCTGCCACCTGGACACCTGCCCCGTCGGCATCGCCACCCAGAACCCGGTCCTGCGGAGTCGCTTCTCCGGCAAGCCCGAGTTCGTCGTCAACTTCTTCGAGTTCATCGCGGAGGAGGTGCGCGAGCTCCTCGCCGAGCTGGGCTTCCGCACGATCGAGGAGGCCGTCGGCCACGCCGAGCTGCTCGACACGACGAAGGCCGTCACGCACTGGAAGGCGCAGGGTCTCGACCTGGAGCCGCTCTTCTACGTGCCCGAGCTGCCCGAGGGCGCGGTCCGCCACGCCCTGATCGAGCAGGACCACGGTCTGGAGAAGGCCCTCGACAACGAGCTCATCGAGCTCGCGGCCGACGCGCTGAACGCCGAGTCCGCCGAGGCGGCCCTGCCGGTCCGCGCCCAGGTCGCGATCCGCAACATCAACCGGACCGTCGGCACCATGCTCGGCCACCACGTGACCAAGAAGTTCGGTGGAGCGGGCCTGCCCGACAACACCATCGACCTGACCTTCACGGGTTCGGCGGGCCAGTCCTTCGGCGCCTTCGTGCCGAAGGGTGTCACCCTGCGCCTGGAGGGCGACGCCAACGACTACGTCGGCAAGGGCCTCTCCGGTGGCCGGATCGTGGTCCGCCCGGACCGCGCCGCCGACCACCTCGCCGAGTACTCCACCATCGCCGGCAACACCATCGGCTACGGAGCCACCGGCGGCGAGATGTTCCTGCGCGGCCGCACCGGCGAACGCTTCTGCGTCCGCAACTCCGGCGCCCTGGTCGTCTCGGAGGGCGTGGGCGACCACGGCTGCGAGTACATGACCGGCGGCACGGCGGTCGTCCTGGGCGAGACGGGCCGCAACTTCGCGGCCGGCATGTCGGGTGGCGTCGCGTACGTCATCGACCTCGACCCGAACAACGTCAACGTCGGCAACGCGGGCGCGGTCGAGGCCCTGTCCGACACCGACAAGCAGTGGCTGCACGATGTGGTGCGCCGCCACGAGGAGGAGACCGGCTCGACCGTGGCCGCGAAGCTCCTGGCTGACTGGTCCGTCGCGGCGGCCCGCTTCAGCAAGATCATCCCGACCACGTACAAGGCAGTGCTCGCCGCCAAGGAAGCCGCTGAGCTCGCCGGACTCTCGGAATCCGAGACCACGGAGAAGATGATGGAGGCGGCGACCAATGGCTGACCCGAAGGGCTTCCTCACCACCCCCCGCGAGACCCAGTGCTCCCGTCCCGTCGCCGAACGGCTTCAGGACTGGAACGAGGTCTACGTCCCGGGCTCGCTGCTCCCGATCATCAGCAAGCAGGCCGGCCGCTGCATGGACTGCGGCATCCCGTTCTGCCACAACGGCTGCCCGCTCGGGAACCTGATCCCCGAGTGGAACGACTTCGCGTACCGCGAGGACTGGTCCGCGGCCTCGGAGCGCCTGCACGCGACGAACAACTTCCCGGAGTTCACGGGCCGTCTGTGCCCGGCCCCGTGTGAGTCGGCGTGCGTGCTCGGCATCAACCAGCCGGCCGTCACCATCAAGAACGTCGAAGTCTCGATCATCGACAAGGCCTGGGACAACGGCGACGTCACCCCGCAGGCGCCCGAGCGCCTGTCCGGGAAGACCGCCGCCGTCATCGGCTCGGGCCCGGCCGGTCTGGCCGCCGCCCAGCAGCTGACCCGGGCCGGCCACACCGTGGTCGTGTACGAGCGCGCCGACCGCATCGGCGGCCTGCTGCGCTACGGCATCCCCGAGTTCAAGATGGAGAAGGTGCACATCAACCGCCGCATCGAGCAGATGCGCGCGGAGGGCACCAAGTTCCGCACCGGCATCGAGGTCGGCCGCGACATCACCGCCACCGACCTGCGCAAGCGGTTCGACGCGGTCGTCATCGCGGCGGGCGCCACCGTCTCCCGCGACCTCCCGGTCCCGGGCCGCGACCTGAACGGCATCCACTTCGCGATGGAGTACCTGCCGCTCGCGAACAAGGTCCAGGAGGGCGACTTCCTGGCCCCGCCGATCACCGCCGAAGGCAAGCACGTGGTCGTCATCGGCGGCGGCGACACCGGCGCGGACTGCGTGGGCACCGCCCACCGCCAGGGCGCGGCCTCGGTCACGCAGCTGGAGATCATGCCGAAGCCGGGCGAGGACCGGAACGCCAACCAGCCGTGGCCGACCTTCCCGATGCTGTACAAGGTCACCTCGGCTCACGAGGAGGGCGGCGAGCGGGTCTACTCCGTCAACACCACCCACTTCGAGGGCGACGAGGACGGCAACGTCAAGGCGCTGCACCTCGTCGAGGTCGAGTTCATCGACGGCAAGCTCACCACCAAGCCCGGCACCGAGCGCGTCCTCCCCGCGCAGCTGGTCACCCTGGCGATGGGCTTCACCGGCACCGACCAGGCCAACGGCCTGGTGGAGCAGTTCGGCCTGGAGCTCGACGGCCGCGGCAACGTGTCCCGCGACGCGTCCTACGCGACCAACGTCGACGGCGTCTTCGTCGCCGGTGACGCCGGCCGCGGCCAGTCGCTGATCGTCTGGGCCATCGCGGAAGGCCGCTCGGCCGCCCGCGGCGTGGACCGCTTCCTGACCGGCAGCAGCACCCTCCCGTACCCGGTCAAGCCGACGGACCGCTCGCTGACCGTCTGACACGGACGGCAGTACCCGTAGTACCCGCAGTACCCCCGCCCCGCGAAGGGCGGGACCCCTCATACGGTCCGTACAACGGCGTACGGAACTCCCGACACAGCGCCCGCCATAGTCCCCGACCAGGGATGGCGGGCGCTGTGGCGTTTCCGGGGCGTGGCCTCTTGACGGCGACCGCACACGCATAGTCCTATAGTGCTAGGAAGCTAGATGAATAGAGGTGGGCAGTGATCGAGTTTCACCTCGATGCCCGGTCCGGTGTCGCCCCGTACATGCAGCTCATCCACCAGGTGCGTCAGGCCCTGCGGCTGGGTCTGCTCTCGGAGGGGGACCGGCTTCCGACGGTCAAGGACGTCGCCGCATCCGTGGCGATCAACCCGAACACCGTGCTCAAGGCGTACCGGGAACTCGAATACGAGGGACTGGTCGCCAAGAAGCCCGGAGTCGGGACCTTCATCTCCGGGACGCTCGGCGACGACGCCTCGCTGTCCGAGCACGAGCCGCTGCGACAGGAGTTGCAGCGGTGGCTGGAGAAGGCGCGGAGCGCCGGGCTGGACGAGGAGAGCATCGAGGCGCTGTTCCAGAGCACCTTCCGTAATCGCAGCACGTAGACGCACACGCACGCGAAGACCGAAGAGGGGTAATGGCCGCAATATTGGAAGCCCACGCACTGGGCAAGCGGTACGGCCGCAAACAGGCACTGTCCGACTGCACGCTGAGCCTGCCGGCCGGGCGGGTCATCGGCCTGGTCGGCCCGAACGGGGCCGGGAAGTCAACCCTGTTGCAGCTGGCCTGCGGGCTGATCGGCCCGACTTCCGGCAGCATCGAGGTGCTCGGCGGACGGCCCGCGTCCGGGCCCGAGCAGCTCGCCAAGGTCGGGTTCGTCGCCCAGGACACGCCCACGTACGCGGGGCTGTCCGTCGCCGACCACCTGAAGCTGGGGGCCCGGCTCAACCCGGGATGGGACGCCGCTCTCGCCGAGGAGCGGATCCGGCAGCTCGGCCTCGACCCCGGGCAGAAGACCGGGAAGCTTTCCGGCGGGCAGCGCGCCCAGGTCGCCCTGACCCTCGCCGTGGCCAAGCGGCCCGAGCTGCTGCTCCTCGACGAGCCGGTCGCGGCTCTGGACCCGCTGGCCCGGCGGGAGTTCCTGCAGAGCCTGATGGAGTACGTCGCCGAGCACGGCACCACCGTCGTGCTCTCCTCGCACCTGGTCTCCGACCTGGAGCGGGTCTGCGACCACCTGGTCTCGCTCGTGGCCTCCCGCGTCCAGGTGGCGGGGGACGTCGACGACCTGCTCGCCACGCACTTCCGGCTCACCACGGCACGCCGGGACGCGGCCACCCTGCCCGAGACCATGCGGGTCATCCAGGAGACCCACACCGAGCGGCAGAGCACCTTCATCGTGCGGGCCGACAAGCCGGTCCAGGACCCGTCCTGGGTCCTCGAACCGCTCGCCCTGGAGGACCTGGTCCTCACCTACATGACCCGGGAGAACCAGCGATGATCTGGCTGACCTGGCGCCAATACCGCGTCCAGACGCTCGTGGCCCTCGCGGCACTCGCCGCAGTGGCGATATTCCTCCTGGTCACCGGCTTCCAGATGCGCGACCTCTACGACAGCACCGTCGCGCACTGCGGGGACGACTGCGGGAGCGCCAAGAACGCGCTGGTCGTCGACTACCAGAGCCTCACCTACTACGTCACGAGCCTCCTGCTCGCCGTCCCCGGCATCATCGGGCTCTTCTGGGGCGCCCCGCTGATCGCCCGCGAACTGGAGACCGGCACCCACCGGCTCATCTGGAACCAGACCATCACCCGCGGCCGCTGGCTCGCGGTCAAGCTGGGGGCCGTCGGCCTGGTCGCGGTCGCCGTCACCGGGCTGCTCAGCCTCCTGGTGACCTGGTGGGCGAGCCCCATCGACCGGGTCAACCTGGACCGCTTCACCGCCCTGATGTTCAGCGGCCGAAACATCGTTCCCCTCGGCTACGCGGCCTTCGCCTTCACCCTCGGAGCCTGCGCCGGGCTGCTGATCCGGCGCACCGTGCCGGCGATGGCCGCGACGCTCGTCGCCTTCGTCGCGGTCCAGATCCTCGTACCCTCCGCGCTCCGCCCGCACTTCGTGACCCCGGAGCACACCGACGTCGCACTCAGCTCCCTCGTCTCGGCGCCGGCCGGGGACGGCGGGGAGTCCGGTGCGTCCTCGGGTGGCTGGAACGCGAACAACGTCCAGCTGAAGGGCACCGGCGACGACGCCTACCTGCGGGTCGGGGTCCTCAAGCCGGGTGCCTGGGTCGTGTCCGATCCCGCCGCGGTGCTGGACGCGTCCGGCAAGGAGGTGCGCGGTGCACGCGGCTGCGCGGACCGTGACACGGACCCCTTCAAGTGCTTCGCCACCTCGGACCTCCACATAGAGGTCGACTACCAGCCCGCCGACCGCTACTGGACCTTCCAGTGGATCGAGACGGGCGTCTTCCTCGCGCTCTCCGGGTTGTTGGCCGGCTTCTGCGCGTGGTGGCTGCGGCGGCGGCCGGCCTGACGGGTCGGGTTGGGGGAGAGGGGCGGCCGAAGCCAACGCAACTGGCTTCGGCCGCCCTTCCCGTCTGACCATACCGAGTCGGATTCACCCGTGCGGGTGACGTTGTCGCCGGGTGCGGGTCCGTTGCCGGGGCTCTGCCCCGGGCCCCGCGCCTCAATCGCCGGCGGGGCTGGGTTTTGCCGGCCGGGGCCTCGGTCGTGCGGGTTCTGCGCGTGTCCCGGCGGGGCGTCTCCTCGTCCTCGCGCCTGCGGGCACCGCTTCGACACGTCGGGGTGGTTGTGCGCTCGTCCTGCGGGGACGCCCGACCGTGCCCCCGCTCCGCCCCCGCGGGCCAAGACCCCGCCCGGGCAGGAGCGGATCATCGGGGTGCGGTCCGCAGGCCGGCGCCACTGGCCTGCCCGGGCGGGGCGGGAGTGTGCTGTTGGGGTGGGGGTCCGCAGGAGGGTCCCCGCAGGACGAGCGCGCAACCGCGCCGAGCTGTCTTGCGGTGGCCGCAGGCGCGAGGACGAGGAGACACTCCGGAGGGCCGCCGCCCCAACCGGGCCGGTCCCGCTCCAGGACACCCTCCAGCCTCGCCGGCGTTTGAGGCGCGGGGGCGCGGGGGCGGAGCCCCCGGAACGGCGCCGCACCCGGTAGGCCATACGGGCATGTCGGGGGCCGATGCGTGCAGTTGGGGCGGTGCACCTCTGGTAACAGTGGGTCACATGCCCACCCGAACGATGCTGAGCGCGCTCCTCGGTGCCTCGCTGCTGATCCCCGTACCGCCCGCCGCAGGCGCCGGCGCCGACACGCGGAGCGTCGAGTACCGCGGACTCCGGATCGCCGTCCCGGCGAACTGGCGGGTCGTCGACCTCGACCGGGATCCCCGCGCCTGCCTGCGCCTCGACGTTCCCACCCTGTACCTCGGCCACGCCAGCACCCAGGCGACTTGCACCGGCCGGGCCGTCGTCCGCCGTGCCGACACCCTCCACCTCGAACCCCTCGACGGGGCCCCGCCGCGCGCCGACATCCCGACCGTCGGGGACTTGGCCGCGCCGGCGCCCCGGACGGACAGCAACGAGCTGCGGTACGTGCTGCGACAGGCGGGGGTCGTGGCCACCGTGTCCTACGGGGACGCGCCCGACACCGTGCGAGGGATCCTCGCGCGGGCCCGTACCGCCGTGGCCGAGGGCCGTCCCCTGGACGTCGTCGTACCCGCCGTGGTCGCCGACGGGGCGAAGGCCCAGGCGCCCTTCACCGGCGAGGGCTTCGACGCCTGCACCGCCCCGACCCAGCGGACGATGGACACCTGGAAGGCGGAATCCCCCTTCGGCGCCGTCGGCATCTACATCGGCGGTCGCGCCCGGGCCTGTGCCCAGCCGCAGCTCACCGCCGAGTGGGTCACGCGGCAGGCCGGGGCCGGCTGGCACCTGATGCCGATCTGGGTCGGCCCGCAGCCCTGGCACAGCTCCAGTACCGGCCTGTCCACCGACCCCTCCGAGGCCGACGAGCAGGGCCGCGCCGCCGCCGAGGGCGCGGTGGACGCCGCCCGCTCGCTGGGGCTCGGCGCGGGCACGGTGCTCTACAACGACCTGGAGAACTACACGGACCGCGCCACCTGGGACGCCCCGGTCGTCGCCTACCTGACCTCCTGGACGGTACGGCTGCACGAGCTGGGCTACCGCTCCGGCGCCTACGTCTCGGCGAGCTCCGGCTCCAAGGCGCTGAGCGCCCACCACCACCAGGCCCCCGAGGCCATGCCGGACGTGCTGTGGGTGGCCCGGTGGAACGGCGCGGCGTCCGTGACGGACGCGGACCTGGGGCTGCCCGCGGGCACCCCCCAGTGGTCCGGGCGGCGCCGGGCGCACCAGTTCCGAGGGGACCACGACGCCTCGTACGGCGGGGTCACGCTGAACATCGACCGCAACTGGGTGGACGTCGACCCGTCCGTGTTGGGGGGAGGGGGCGGGATCCTTCCGCTTCCCGTGCCGCTGCCGCTCAGTTAGCGGGTGCCGGGTCCTCGCGCGGGGGCTCGTCGTCGTTGCCCCGGCGCAGGGTGCGTACGCCGTGTGCCGGGGTCCACGCGTGGATGACCAGTTCGTCGCCCTGCACGGTGGTGCGGACGACTTCGGTCAGGTCGGCGTAGAAGAGGTGGAAGGGGTGCGGGGTGTCCGTCTCCTCCGCGTACCGGTGCAGCTCGGGCGGGTCCACCAGTTCCAACGCCCGCCCGGAGATCCGTACGTCCCCGGCCCGCATCTCCTCTCCCGAGCCCGGGTTCGAGTGGAGGGCGAAGCGCGGGTCGTGCTGGAGGTCCCTGGCCTTCATCGAGCCCGGCATCATGCCCAGCCACAGCTCCCCGCCCCGGATGTCGACGTTGAGTCCGGCCACCCGGGGCGAGCCGTCCTTGCGCAGGGTGGCCAGGACGTGGTGCGGGTACTGCGCGAAACGGGCCTGGACGGCCGCCGCGAACTCCGGTTCCGCCTTCTCGAAGACTGCCCAGCTGGTGTGCGTCATACGTCCATCAAAGCGCGGGCGCCGGCGGTCTCAGGTCAGGCGCGCACGATCCCCGAGGCGCGGGCCGCCGTCAGCCAGGTCGGGAACTCGCCGACGAGGCGGTCGTACAGCTCCGAGTCCGGGACCTTGCGAGGGTCCTCGCCCGCGTGGAAGTAGCCCGCGTTGTCCACCACGCGGCGGTCCGGGACCGGCAGTTCGTCCAGGCGGCGCAGGAAGTCGAACTGGGAGCTGCGGGTGTTGCCGAAGCCGACGAACTGCCAGAAGAGGGGGAGGGGGGACGCCTTGCACAGGTACTTCTCGGCGGCGAGCTTGTTGATCGGGCCGCCGTCGGTCTGGAAGACGACGAGGGCGGGTGCCGTCGAGCCGGAGTCCTGGTAGTGGTCGATCACCGCGTCCATGGCCGCGTGGTAGGAGGTCTTGCCCATGTGGCCGAGGCGGGAGGCGATCTCGGTGACCCGGCCTTCGTGGCCCGCGAGGGAGATCTCCTCCACCGCGTCCACGTCGGTGGAGAAGAAGACCACGGGCACGCGGGCGTCGTCGTCCAGGTGTGCGGACAGGCCCAGTACCCGGTCGGCGAGGGCCTGGACGCTGCCGTCCGCGTAGTACGGCTTCATCGACCCGGAGTAGTCCAGGACGAGGTAGACGGAGGCGCGCCCGTCCTCCATGCCGTGTTTGCGCAGTGAGACCCCGGCGCTCTTGTAGAGGCTCACGAGCGCCGGAGCCGTTTCTTCGACCTTGCGGAGGTTTATCGCACTGCGCGTCATGCGCCCGAGGGTACGTCAGGTTGCTCTGGTGTAGTCGAGTTGGGCCGCGAGCCGGGCCCGGTGGGCGGCGGGGGAGCCGAAGAGCAGGGCCGAGCCGTGGGCGCGTTTGAAGAACTCGTGCGCCTCGTGCTCCCAGGTGATGCCGATGCCGCCGTGCAGCTGGATCATCTCCCCGGCGACGTACGAGTACGCCTGCGAGCACGCCGACTTGGCGGCGGCCGCCAGGTGGGGCGGGGCGTCGGCCGCCGCCGCGGCGAGGGCCATCGAGCGGGCCGATTCCACGGCCGCGTACATGTCGGCGAGCCGGTGCTTCACGGCCTGGAAGGAGCCGATGGGCCGGCCGAACTGGTGCCGGTCCTTCGCGTACCGGACCGTGGACTCCAGCGCCCGTGCGGCGGCTCCCGCCTGTTCGGCGGCCAGCGCCGTGCAGGCCAGGTCCCGCACCCGGGCCAGGACTCCGGCGCCGTCGGGCGAGAGGAGCCGGGCCGGGGTGCGGTCGAGGGTCAGCTCGGCGAGGGGCCGGGTGCGGTCCATGGTGGCGCGGGCGGTGTAGGCGGTGGGCGGGGCGGTGAGCTCGAACAGCCCGAGGGGACCGGCGGTGCCGTTGCCCTGGGCGGCGGGCGTGGTGGCGCTGTCCTGGCCGGACGTGTGGGAGGGTGCGGGGCCGTTGGCCATGGTGGCGAAGACCAGCACCAGTCCCGGTTCGGCCGGACCGGCCAGGACGTACTGCTTGCTGCCCGTGAGCAGCCACCCGTCCCCGTCCGGCTCCGCCAGGGTCGCCATGTGGGCTGCCTCCCAGCCCTCGGGGCGGGGGCCGGGGTTCGCGAACGGGCCCGCGCCGCGGCCCGCACCCGCGTCGGCGTGTGGGCGTGAGGCGGCGCCCGGCGCTGCGCCAGGGGCCGCGCCCCCGTCCGGCCCCCCGCGAGGGGGCTCCGCCCAGGCGAGGGCGCCTACCAGGGAGCCCTCCGCCAGGAGCGGGAGGTGCTTCGTACAGGACTCCGCGTGGCCCGCGGCCAGCAGGGCCTGGACCGTCAGGACCGCCGAGCCCAGGTACGGGACCGGGCTCAGGGCGCGGCCCAGTTCAGACATGACCACGCCGACCTCGGCGGGCCCGCAGCCCAGGCCGCCGTACTCCTCGGGGACCGCCAGCGCGGCAGCGCCCACCTGGGCCGTCAGCGGGGCCCAGGCCTCGTGGCCGGGGTGGCGGGTGAGGACCGCGCGTACCGCGTCGCGGAGTTCCACCTGCTCGGGCGTCCATTCCAGGCCCCTCATGAGCCTTCCCCCCGAGCCGCGCGCCGCAGCTGCGCCTTCATCAGCTTGCCGCCCGCGTTGCGCGGGAGTTCCGCCACCAGGTGGAAGCGCCGCGGGACCTTGAAGTTGGCCAGCCGCTCCCGGCTCCAGGCCGTCAGTTCCGCGGCCGTGACGGGCGGGCCGGCGGTGACCACGTACGCCACCCCCACCTCGCCCAGCCGCTCGTCCGGGGCCCCGACCACGGCCGCGTCGGTGACGGCCGGATGGGTCAGCAGCACGTTCTCCACCTCCGCCGGGTAGGCGTTGAACCCGCCGACCACGTACATGTCCTTCAGCCGGTCGGTGATGGAGAGGTAGCCGCGGGCGTCCAGGACGCCGATGTCCCCGGTGCGCAGCCAGCCGCCCGGCAGCACGGCCTCCGCGGTGGCCGCGGGGTCGTCCAGGTAGCCGGGGGTGACGTGGTAGCCGCGGACCTGCACCTCGCCCGGTTCCCCCGTCGGCAGCACCTCGCCCAGCGGGCCCGCGATCCGTACCTCGGTGTCGGGCAGCGGCAGGCCGACGGTGTGGGCGACCGTACGGGCGTCGGCGTCGGTGGGGCAGACGGAGACGACCCCGCCGGATTCCGTCAGTCCGTACGCGGTGAACACGTCGGGCGCGCCCAGGACGGAGCGGATCTCCTCGACCAGGGCGGTGGGGACCGAGGCCGCTCCCGTCCCCGCCAGCCGCAGCGCCGACAGGTCGTGCGCCGCGAGCTCCGGGTGGCGGATCAGGCCGTGGAAGACGGTCGGCGGGCCCATCAGGCAGGTCACGCGTTCGGCGGCCATCCGGGTCAGGATGCGGTCGGTGTCGTAGACCGCCTCCGGGAGCATCGTCACCCCGCGCAGCAGGCAGGCGAGGACCCCGGCCTTGTAGCCGAAGGTGTGGAAGAAGGGGTTGACCAGCAGGTACCGGTCCCCGGGGCGCAGGGTGACCAGCTCGGACCAGGAGGCGTAGAGCCGCAGGGTCTGGCCGTGGGTGGTCATGACGCCCTTGGACCGGCCGGTGGTGCCGGAGGTGTAGAGGATGTCGCTGAGGTCCCCGGGGCGGATGCGGTCGGCGCGGGCGAGCCGCTCCGCCTCGGTGACGGACTCCCCGCCGGCCAGGTACGCCTCCCAGGACTCGGGGCCGCTCCCGCCACGCAGGACGACGGTGGAGCCGAGCGCCCCGAGGTCCTCGCCGGAGGCGTGCAGGTCGTGGACGTAGTCCGTGCCGAGGAACCCGCGCTCGGTGAAGAGCACGCGGGCGCCGCTGCGCCGGATGACGTCGGCCGCCTCGGCGGGCTTGTAGCGGGTGTTGACGGGGACGAGGACCGCTCCCGCGCCGACCGCGCCCAGCGCGGCGGCGATCCACTGGCGGCTGTTGGGGGCCCAGATCGCCACCCGGTCCCCGGGCCGGATGCCGTGCGCGATGGCCGCGCGGGCGGCGGCGGCGATCTCGGCGGCGAGCCGGGTGAAGGTCCAGCGGACCTCTCCGTCGGCGAGCGCCTCCTGATCGCCGTAGGCGGCGGCCGCGTACTCCGGGAGCCGGGCCAGCGTTGCGGGCGGCGACGGCGCGGCGGACGGAGGTGGCACGGCGGGTGGCGGTGGCATCGGACGAACCCTCCCTACTTGACGAGCGAGCGTGGGCGGTATCCAATCACAGGTGTTTCGGTTAGGCATATACCTAGTAGAAATATTTGGAGGCTCCCCATGGAGACCCAGACCCTCAAGTCGGTCCTGGCCAGCTTCTGCACCGGCGTCGCCGTCATCACGGCGTGCGAGGGCGACGGCCGCCCCGTCGGGATGGCCGTGCAGTCCTTCTCATCGGTTTCGCTGGACCCGCCGCTGGTCTGCTTCTGCCCCGCCCGCACCTCGACCACCTGGCCGAAGATCCGCGCCGCCGGCGCCTTCGCCGTCAACATCCTGGCCGCCGACCAGCGGGAGCTGTGCCGCGGCTTCGCGGTCACGGGCGGCGACAAGTTCGCCGGGGTCCCCTGGCGGGCGGGCGGCAACGGCGCGCCCCTGCTCGACGGGGTGCTCGCGAGCGTCGAGTGCGACCTGGAGGACGTACTGGACGGCGGCGACCACGAGATCGCGCTCGGCAGGGTCACCGCCCTGACCGCGCACCGCGCCGGCGAGCCGCCGCTGCTCTACTTCCGGCGCGCCTACGGGCGCTTGCCGCGCTCGCCCCGCTCGGCGGCCAGCGTCTCGATGTCCTCCAACATGGCGGCCGCGAGGTCGCGCTCGGAGGCGTAGTACCGCTCGGCCCACTTGAGCGTGAGCGTCGGGTAGGCCCAGGCCGACTCGTCCTGTGCGCCCTCCACGTCGGCCACCGCCCGCCGGCGCATCTTCTCCGCGAACTCCTGGTGCCGGCCCAGCACTTCCCGCATCTGCTCGGGCTCCAGCAGGTGGCCCAGCCACAGCCGCAGCATCGGCCCGTGCTTGAGGACGGGCGGATCGACCGGGGCCTCGCGGGCCCATTCCCGTACGGCGGTCATGCCTTCGTCGGTGATCCGGTACACCCGCTTGTCGCGGGTGCCCGTGTCCTGGCTGACCATGCGCGAGGAGGCGTAGCCGGCCTTCTCCAGGCGCTTGAGCTCGCTGTAGATCTGGCTGAAGGACGGGCTCCAGTAGAAGAAGCGCAGCGACCAGTCCGACCACTTCTTCAGGTCGTAACCGGAGAGCTCCTCCCCGAAGGAGAGCAACCCGAGCACCGCCCAGCTGGTCGCCGGGAGCGTGCGCTTGTTCGCCTCGTCTGTCGTCTCGTCTGCCACGCAGCGCAGTCTACGACCGGTCCCGCCGCGCCCTTCCCCCCGAGGGGTATGACTGCTAGAAGTATTCCTAATCGAAATACCGAGATGCCGAATCTCCCGGATGGAGGGACCTCCCCGTGAAGTTCTCGATGATCTTCGAGGCCCAGCTCGTCGACCCGACCCCGGAGCGCGAGCGCCAGGTCATCCACGACTGCGTCGAACAGGCCGTCCTCGCCGAGGAGATGGGCTTCGACCGGATCTGGGCCGTCGAACACCACTCCCTGACCCAGTACGCCCACATGAGCGCCTCCGAGATCTTCCTCACCTGGGTGGCCGCCCGGACGCAGAAGATCCGCATCGGCCACGGCGTCGTCACCATGCCCTTCGGCTACCAGCACCCGGTACGCGTCGCCGAGCGCGCCGCGATGCTCGACGTCCTCTCAGGAGGCCGCGTCGACATCGGCGCCGGGCGCGGCGCCACCCGCCAGGAGATGTCCATGTACGGGGTGAAGCCCGAGGACACCTACCCGCAGATGGAGGAGGCCCTGCGGATCTTCGCCGCCGCCTGGCGGGAGCCGGAGTTCGAATGGCACGGCTCCCTCGACATCGGCCCCGGCGCGATCCTGCCCCGCCCGGTCCAGGACCCGCACCCGCCGCTCTTCATGGCCTGCTCCAAGCACGACACCCTCAAGCTCGCCGCCGAACTCGGCATCGGCGCCCTGGTGATGGGCTTCGCCGGCGCCGACGACGTCCGCGCCATGCGCAAGGTCTACGACGAGGCCATCGCGACCCGCACCGGCGAACGCCTCGTCTCCACCGAGGTCAACGACCACCTCTCCGCCCTCTGCCCGACCATCGTCCTCGACGACGCCGAACGCGCCCTGCGGCTCGGCACGCGCGGACAGCGCTTCTTCGCCGAATCCATCGCCCACTGGTACGGCAACGCCCCCGCCCCGACCGGCTACGCGGAGGACGAGGACCACGTCGCGGCGCTGGCCCAGGGCCGCGAGGAACTCGTCGCCAAGCTCCACGAGGCCAGCATCCCCGCCCGGCCCGTCGACACCGGCACCTACAACGCGGAGCACGCCTACGGCAGCGCCGAGACCGCCATCGCCTACGTCGAGCAGCTGCGCGAGATCGGCGTCGACGAGGTGATGTGCCTGATCCAGATGGGTACGGTCCCGCAGGAGGCCTGCCTGGAGACCATCCGCCAGTGGGGCGAGAAGGTCATCCCGCACTTCCGCGCGATGGAATCGGAGCGCTGAGCCATGGGAATCTCCCTCGAAGGCAAGGTCGTCGTCGTCACCGGAGCCGGACGCGGCCAGGGCGCCGCCGAGGCGCGCCTGTTCGCCGAAGCCGGGGCGCGGGTCGTCGTCACGGACGTACGGGAGGAGGAGGGCCGGGCGGTCGCCGCCTCGCTGGGCGACCAGGGCCTGTTCGTACGGCACGACGTGACCGACGCCGCGAGCTGGGCCGGTGTCGTCGAGGCCGCGGTATCGGCCTTCGGCACGGTCTCGGCGCTGGTCAACAACGCGGCCCTGTGGCGCACGGCCCACGTGGAGAAGCAGTCCCCGGAGGAGTTCGAGACCCTCCTGCGGGTCAACCTGCTCGGGCCGTTCCTCGGCATCCAGGCGGTGGCACCCGTGCTGCGGGCGGGCGGGGGCGGCTCGATCGTCAACATCTCCTCCACGGCCGGACTGGTCGGGATCCCGGGCCACGCCGCCTACGGATCCAGCAAGTTCGGGCTGCGCGGACTGACCCGGTCGGCGGCGCTGGACCTGGCCGGGGACCGGATCCGGGTCAACTCGGTGCACCCGGGGGCCATCGACACCCCGATGGTGGCGGAGGCCGTCGCCGGCCGCGACTGGTCGCACGTACCGCTCGGGCGGATGGGGCGGCCGGAGGAGGTCGGGGAACTGGTGCTCTTCCTCTGCTCCGACGCGTCCTCGTACGTGACGGGCACGGAGTTCACCGTCGACGGCGGGATGACGACGGCATGAGCGACCTGCTCTCACCGGCGGCCAAGCGGTTCTGCGACGCGATGACGGCCGGCTTCCCGGGGCCGGGTGATACGGCGGCCCTGCGGGCGGCCGCCGTGCCCGGGCCGCCGGGCCCTGCCGTGGCCTCGGTGTACGACACGGTGGCCGACGGGGTCCCGGTCCGGGTCTACGACCCCGAGCCGGGCGCGGACGGCCGCCCCCTGGTCGTGTTCCTCCACGGCGGGGGCTGGGTGATGTGCGGGCTCGACACCCACGACGCGCTGTGCCGCACGCTGGCGGCGGCCTCGGGCGCGGTGGTCGTCTCCGCGGACTACCGGCTCGCCCCGGAACACCCCTGGCCGGCGGGGCCGGATGACGCGCTGACCGTACTGCTGTGGGCGCGGGCCGAGGCCGAACGGCTGGGCTGCGACCCGGACCGGGTGGTGCTGGCGGGGGACTCCAGCGGCGGCAACCTGGCCGCCGTGACCGCCCTGCGCGCGCCCGGACTCGCGGCGGGCCAGCTGCTGTTCTATCCGCCGCTGGACGCGTCGATGGGTTCGGCGTCGGTGGAGACGTACGCGGAGGGCTACTTCCACACCGCCGCGCACATGGCCTGGTACTGGGACCAGTACGGCGGCGACCCGGCGCACCCGCACGTCTCGCCGCTCCACGCACCCGACCTGGCGGGCCTGCCGCCCGCGCTGATCGTCCTCGCGGACTGCGACGTGCTGCGCGACGAGGGCCTCGCGTACGGGCGCCGGCTGGCGGCGGCGGGCGTGGACTGCACGGTCCAGCTCCACCCGGGCGTCTTCCACGGCTTCCTGGGACTGCCGCTGCCGGCGGGAGCCGCCGCGTTGCGGGCGGCCGCGGCGTGGGTGGCCGCGGTGGGGTAGGGGGCGGGGCGGCCGGATTCGAACCGGCGTCCTCCGCATTAGCAGTGCGGCGCAACGACCTCTGTGCCACGACCCCGCCCTTGTGCCGGATCCTAGGGCCGCCCCGACCGGCCCGCACCCGGATATCCCCCGGCATGATGTGTCCATGGCCAAACTGCCGATACGGAGACTGCCGGGGGCGTTGCTCCGCAACTGCCTGCTCCTCGCCGCCGAGTTCGGTGCCATCTGGCTGCTGCGGGGCCCCGGGGGCGCGTGGATCCCCGTCCTGCTCGCCGTCTTCGTCATCGGGGCCGCCGTACCGCACGGCACCGGAGCCGAGTTCATGGCCCGCACCGTCGTCGCGATCGTCGCGGTGGGGGTCGCGTGGGTCGGCGGGACCACCTGGGACCGGCACACCCTCCACGACCGCGGCCGGGAGGAGGTGGCGGTGGTGGCCTCGCGGACCACGGTGCAGGACGGCTCCTCCCTCAAGCCGTCCCTGCGCGTGCGCACGCAGGCGGGCCGGGACCTGCCCGGCCCGCTGTCCATGGACCTCGCGGTCGGCGCCCGCCTCGCGGTGACGGCGGACCCCGACGGCCCGGCCTGGTCGCCCGGCCCCCGCCCCTCCGAACCGCTCTGGCAGGCAGCGGCCACGGCCGCCCTCCTCCTGTTCCAGACCGCCCTGGTGGGCCGGCTCTCCCTGCGCCGCCCCCGCGCCTGAAACCCGCTGGTCAGCGGGGTGTCCCGGCCCCTAGGGTCGCGGCATGTCCACCACGACCACCCTCTGGCGCCCCACCGGCCCCGTCGAGCTCGACCTGGTCCGCGCCCTCGACTGGCGGGCCTGGCCGCCGCGCCTGCCCGAGCAGCCGATCTTCTATCCGGTCCTGAACGAGGACTACGCGATCCGCATCGCCCGCGACTGGAACGTCAAGCACGACGGGGCGGGCTTCGTGACCCGCTTCGAGGTCGACTCGGAGTTCCTCGCCCGCTACCCGGTCCAGCAGGCCGGCGGCCGGACCATCCTGGAGCTGTGGGTCCCGGCCGAGGAGCTCGACGAGTTCAACCGGCACATCGTCGGAAGCATCGAGGTCGTGCACGAGTTCCGTCCGGGGGACTGAACCGGGGTTACTTCTTGATGATGTACGAGCAGCCCTTGGCGGTCGTGACGCCGTCGCTCTCGGCGACCTTCTTGCCGTCGACCGTGATGGAGCAGGGAGCCTGCTGGAGCTTGCCGTCGGCGCCCGTGATCGAGCCCGGGACCACGCTCACCAGGTAGCCCACCTTCTGCTCCGTGGCGGTGAGTTCGGCGGTGCCGGACTTCTTCCACGGCAGGGTCTGCTGCTCGAAGCCGCTGTCGAGGCCGCTGTACATGACGGGCGTCCTGCCCGTCCCGCCGACCTCCAGGGTCACCTCGTGCGTCGCGCCGCCGGCCTTGGCCGCCGGCGCGGAGGACACGGGGGCGGCGCTCTGGGAGGCGGCGGGCTTCCCGTTGTCGGCGGCGGGCTTCGGGGCGTCGCTTCCGCAGCCGGTGAGCAGCACCGCAGCCGCCGCCGCGCACAGCATCGTCATCCCGGTCGTCGTGCTTCGCATCTTCCCTGTACCTCGTTCTGCGTCGTTCGTCGTACGTCCGTTCACCAGGGACGCCATCGGATCCTTTGCCGGTTCCCTAGGTTGGGATCATGACGAAACGAGCCCGCTCCTTCGACTCCGCCGCCGCGCTCTACCGCGCGAGCCGGCCCGGCTATCCGCCCGCCCTCTTCGACGCCGTCGAGGACCTCGCGGGGCGACCTCTCGCCGGGGCGCGCGTGGCCGACGTGGGGGCCGGGACCGGGATCGCCACCGCGCTGCTGCGGGAGCGCGGGGCCGAGGTGCTCGCCGTGGAGCCCGGCGACGGGATGGCCGCCGAGTTCCGGCTCGCGAACCCGGGGATCCCGGTCGTACGAGGGGACGGGGACCGGCTGCCGCTGGCGGACGCCGCGTTCGACTTCCTCACGTACGCCCAGGCCTGGCACTGGACCGACGCCACCCGGTCGGTCCCGGAGGCCCGCCGCGTGCTGCGGCCCGGCGGCGCGCTCGCGCTCTGGTGGAACGACCTGGACACCACCGTCCCCTGGATCGCCGAGCAGGACGAACGGCTCCGCGCCTTCTTCGGGGCCACCGGGCTCCCCACCCGGGAATCCCTGGGAGGGCTGGAAGTCGCCACTCGCGAGGTGCGGTGGTCCCGGCGGATCCCCCTCGCCATGCACCTCTCCAACACCGCCAGCCACTCGGCGTTCCTGCTGCTCGGAGAGGACGGCACCCGCGCCTTCCTCGACGCCGAACGCAAGCGGCTGGAGCACCTCTTCCCGGACGGCACCGTCGAGGAGTGCTACGTGGTCTCGCTGAAGGTCGCCGTCATGTGAGACGGCCCCCGGTAATCGGTGGACGCCCCGGGGCCGGGTCCGCCAGGTTGTGCCGCATGAATCCCATCCTGCGGCTCTTCTTCCTCGCCAACGAGGGCCTCGCCTTCTTCCTGGAACTCGCGGCCCTCGCCGCCCTGGCCCGGTGGGGTTACACCCGGGACATCGGCCGGGGCTGGTCCATAGGCCTCGCCGTGGCCGCCCCGCTCGCCGCCGCCGTGCTCTGGGGCATGTTCGCCGCCCCCAAGGCCACCTTCGACGTCCCGCTTGCCGTCCAGATCGCCGTGAAGGTGCTGGTGTTCGGGTCCGCCACCCTCGCGCTGTACGCGTCCGGGTGGCGGACCGGGGCCCTGTGGTTCGGCGGGATCGTCCTGTTGAACAACGCCCTGGCGGTCTACTACCGCTCCCGCGGCTGAAGGACCTCCGCCCGGCAGGCCGACGGCGTGCCCCAGGCGTCCCGCAGCGGGCGGGCCTTGCGCAGCCACAGGGAGAGGTCGAGCTCCTCCGTGTAGCCGACGGCGCCGTGCAGCTGGAGGGCGGTCATGGCGGCCGCGTACGCCGCCTCGCCCGCGGTGAGCTTGGCCGCCGCCACGTCCTCCGGGGACAGGCTCAGCGCCGCCGCCCACAGCAGCGGCCGGGCGAACTCCAGCCCCAGCAGGGTGTCCGCCAGGCGGTGCTTGACCGCCTGGAAGGAGCCGATCGGGGTTCCGAACTGGGTGCGCTGCTTCGCGTACTCCACCGTCCGGGCCAGCAGCGCCTCGCCGACGCCCAGGCACTGGGCCGCCGTCAGCAGCCGGGCCCACCGCCCGGCCGTCTGCGCCGCCGCCGTGACGGCCGGGCCGGCCGCGAGGAGTTCGCCGCCGGGCGCCGGGACCGAGAGCCTGCGGGCCGGGTCAAGGGAGGTCACCGCCTCCCCGCCCTGCGTGAGGCGCAGTTCGCCCGCCTCCGACACGGTGAAGCAGTACGTCGCCGCGTCCGCGTCCAGTGCGTACGGACTCCCGCCCGGCAGGGTCAGCGTCGCCGAGGCCCCGCCCCCGGCCAGCCCGGGCAGGAAGCGCTTCGCCGGCCCCTCGTCACCGAGTTCGCAGAGCAGTACGGACACCGCCGCGCTCTCCACCACCGGACCCGGCACCCCCGCCCGGCCCAACTCCACGAAGCCCAGGGCCAGCTCCAGCGGCAGCAGGCCCGCGCCGTCGTACTCCTCGGCCGCCGCCAGCGCGAACAGGCCCGTCTCCGCGAGGCGGGACCACACCGCCCGCCCCGGGCCGTGCTCGCCGTCCGCCCAGGCCCGTACCGCCGCCGGCACCTCGGCCGCCCCCAGCAGGGAGCGCACCGTACGGGCGAAGTCCGACTGCTCGTCGGTCAGCAGGAAACGCATCAGCGGCGGCCCTTCGGGAGGCCGAGCAGCCGCTCGGCGATGATGTCGCGCTGGATCTCGTTCGTGCCCGCGTAGATCGGCCCGGCCAGCGAGAACACCCACGGCTCGGCCCACTCGCCCTCCGCCAGCTCCGCGTCCGCGCCGAGCAGGTCCAGGGCCGTCTCGTGCAGGGCGATGTCGTACTGGGACCAGAACACCTTGTTCAGGCTGGACTCGGCGCCGATGGTCTCGCCCGCCGCGAACCGGGAGGCGTTGGCCCAGGTGAACAGCTCGTACGCGCGCGCCCCGACCACCGCGTCCGCCACCCGGTCCCGCAGCGCCGTGTCGCAGGGGTCGCCGGCCGTCTCCCACAGCTCCCGCAGCCGGCCGGCGGCCGCGAGGAACCGGCCGGGGGAGCGCAGGGTGAGCCCGCGCTCGTTGCCCGTGGTCGACATCGCGATCCGCCAGCCCTGTCCCGGCTCGCCGATCACGTCCTCGTCCGGTACGAAGACCTGGTCCAGGAAGAGCTCCGCGAAGGCCGGCTTGCCGTCGAGGCGGCCGATGGGCCGCACCGTCACCCCCGGCGCGCGCAGGTCGAACATCAGGTACGTCAGACCCTGGTGCGGCTTCGGGGCGTCCGGGTCGGTGCGGAAGATGCCGAAGGCCCGGTCCGCGAAGGCGGCCCGCGAGGACCAGGTCTTCTGTCCGGACAGCAGCCAGCCGCCCTCCGTGCGCACCGCCCGCGACTTCAGCGAGGCCAGGTCGGAGCCCGACTCCGGTTCCGACCAGGCCTGCGCCCAGATCACCTCGCCGCTCGCCATGGAGGGCAGCACCCGGGCCCGTTGCTCGTCCGTCGCGTGGTCGAAGAGGGTCGGCGCGAGGAGGTTGATGCCGTTCTGGGAGACCCGGCCGGGCGCGCCCGCCGCCCAGTACTCCTCCTCGAACACCAGCCACTTCACGATGTCGACGCCCCGGCCCCCGTACTCCTCGGGCCAGGACACCACCGACCACCGGTCGGCGTGCAGCAGCGCCTCCCACTCCCGGTGGGCTGCGAAGCCCTCCTCCGTCTCCAGGGAGGGCAGGGGGGCGGCGGGCACGTGGGCGGCCAGCCAGTCCCGAGCCTCGGCCCGGAAGGCCTCCACTTCCGCGCTCTGCGTCAGGTCCATCACGTGTTCGCCTCCTTCATCGCGGCTATGTTCATGCCGCCGAGCGAGTCCGCCGCGGTCTCCGCGTTGTGGGCGTGCGCCAGGTGGTGCAGGCCGAAGACCGAATCCATGCCGGTGTGCAGGCCCTGGAGGTCTTCGGCCTGGTTGACGGCCCGCTTGGTCAGGGCCAGGCCGAAGCCGGGCATCTCGGCGACGCGCAGGGCGAGGCGGGCGGTCTCGTCCGCCAGGTCGGACCGCTCCACGACCCGGTTGACCATGCCGATCTCGTACGCCCGGCGGGCCGGCATCCGGTCGCCCGTGTAAAGGAACTCCTTCGCGATCCGCGGGGGCATCGCCCACGGGTGCGCGAAGTACTCGACGCCGGGGATGCCCATCCGCACGACCGGGTCCGCGAAGAAGGCGTCCTCGCTCGCCACGATCAGGTCGCAGACCCAGGCCAGCATCAGCCCGCCCGCCACGCAGGCCCCCTGCACCGAGGCGATCACCGGCTTCGGCAGCTCCCGCCAGCGCCGGCACATCCCCAGGTACACCTCCGACTCACGGGCGAAGCGGGATTCGGCGCCCGAGCGCTGCGAGTGGTCCCACCACAGCCCGGCCCGCCGCTCGAAGGGCAGGTGGGCGTCGCGCTCGGGGGTGCCGATGTCGTGGCCCGCGGAGAAGTGCTCGCCGGCCCCGCCCAGGACGACCACCTTCACCTCGGGGTCGTCGGCGGCGCGGTAGAAGGCGTCGTCGAGGGCGTACGTCATCGCGCTGTTCTGCGCGTTGCGGTAGCGGGGGCGGTTCATGGTCACGTACGCGACCGGGCCGCGGCGCTCGTAGAGCACGGGGGTGTCGTGGGTGTCGCGGGTGTCGTCGGGCATCCGTGGATCCTTCCCTAACAAGTGTTTGGTAGGTTAACGTACGGCCATGAGCAGCGTCGAGGAGTTCCGCACCGAGGTTCGGAGTTGGCTACGGGCCCACCTCACCGGCGAGTTCGCCGCCCTCAAGGGCCGCGGCGGACCGGGCCGGGAGCACGAGGCCTTCACCGAACGCCTCGCCTGGGAACGACACATGGCCGCCCACGGCTGGACCTGCCTCGGCTGGCCCGTCGAACACGGCGGCCGCGGCGCGAGCACCGAGGAACAGATCGCCTTCCACGAGGAGTACGCCCTCGCGGACGCCCCCGCCCGCGTCAACCACATCGGCGAACAGCTCCTCGGCCCCACCCTCATCGACCACGGCACCGAGGAGCAGAAGCGCCGCTTCCTGCCGCCCATCCGGGCCGTCGAAGAGCTCTGGTGCCAGGGCTACAGCGAACCCGACGCCGGCTCCGACCTCGCGAACGTCCGCACCCGCGCCACCCTCCGGGACGGGGAGTGGATCGTCGACGGACAAAAGACGTGGACCTCGCTCGCCCACGAGGCCCAGTGGTGCTTCGTCGTCGCCCGCACCGAACCGGGCTCGCGCCGCCACGCGGGCCTGTCCTACCTCTTGGTCCCCATGGACCAGCCCGGGGTGGAAGTGCGGCCCATCGTCCAGCTCACCGGCACCTCCGAATTCAACGAGGTCTTCTTCGACGGAGCCCGCACCGACGCCGCCCACGTCGTCGGCGCCCCCGGCGACGGATGGAACATCGCCATGGCCACCCTCGGCTACGAACGCGGCGTCTCCACCCTCGGCCAGCAGGTCGGCTTCCGCCGCGAACTCGAAGCCCTCGCCGACCTCGCCCGCACCAACGGCGCCATCGCCGACCCGCTGATCCGCGACCGCCTCGTCCAGGCCTGGATCGGCCTGGAAACCATGCGCGCCACCGCCCAGCGCCCCACGGCGCCCTCCGTGGCCAAGCTGTACTGGGCCCGCTGGCACCGCGACCTCGGCGAACTCGCCATGGACGTCTGCGGAGCCCCCTCGCTGCTCGCGGCGGGCGCGCACGGGGACCCGTACGACCTCGACGACTGGCAGCGGCTCCACCTCTTCTCCCGCGCCGACACCATCTACGCGGGCTCGGACGAGATCCAGCGCAACCTCATCGCCGAGCGGATCCTCGGCCTTCCCAAGGAGGTACGGGCGTGAACACCCCCACCTACGTCCCCGGGCACGACCTGCTGAAGGGCCGCACCGCCGTCATCACCGCGGCCGCCGGAGCCGGCATCGGCGGCGCCACCGCCCGCCGCTTCCTGGAGGAAGGCGCCCGCATCGTCATCAGCGACGCCCACGCCCGCCGCCTCAAGGAGACCGAGGACGCCCTCGCCGCCGAGTTCGGCGCCGACCGCGTCACCTCCCTCCCGTGCGACGTCACCGACGAGGAACAGGTCCGGGCCCTCTTCGCGCTCGCCGAACAGACCCACGGCGCCCTCGACATCGTCGTCAACAACGCCGGACTCGGCGGCACCGCGAACCTCGTCGACATGACCGACGAACAGTGGGGCCGCGTCCTCGACGTCACCCTGAACGGCACCTTCCGCTGCACCCGCGCCGCCATGCGCTCCTTCAAGGCCGCCGGGACCGGCGGAGGAGTCATCGTCAACAACGCCTCCGTCATAGGCTGGCGCGCCCAGACCGGCCAGGCCCACTACGCCGCCGCCAAGGCCGGGGTGATGGCACTGACCCGCTGCGCCGCCCTGGAAGCCGCCGAGTTCGGCGTACGGATCAACGCGGTCGCCCCGAGCCTGGCCATGCACCCGCACCTGGTGAAGGTCACCAGCGAGGAACTCCTCGCCGAACTCACCTCCCGCGAGGCCTTCGGCCGGTACGCCGAGCCCTGGGAGGTCGCCAACGTCATCGTCTTCCTGGCCTGCGGCTACTCGTCGTACATGACGGGCGAGACCGTCTCGGTCAGCAGCCAGCACGCGTAGCCGCAGAATGGGCCCGTGCCAACGAACAAGAAGAAGCCGCAGGTGACTGCCTCACCCGAGCGGCGCCGGGAACTCCTCGACACCGCCGCCGAGGTCTTCGCCGCGCAGGGCTACAACGCCACCACCGTCCGCAAGATCGCCGACGCCGCCGGAATGCTCGCCGGCAGCCTCTACTACCACTTCGATTCCAAGGAATCGATGCTCGACGAGATCCTCTCGGCCTTCCTGAACGAGCTGTGGGAGGGGTACGACACCGTCCTCGCCGCCGGTCTCGGCCCCAGGGAGACCATCGAGGCCCTCGTCACCGAGTCCTTCCGGGAGATCGACCGGCACCGTGCCGCCGTCGCCATCTACCAGAAGGAATCCCGCACGCTCTCCGCGCAGCCCCGCTTCCACTACCTGTCCGACTCGCAAGTGAAGTTCGAGAAGGCCTGGCTGGGGACGCTGGAACGCGGGGTCGCGGCCAAGGTCTTCCGCGCCGACCTCGACATCCGCCTCACCTACCGCTTCGTGCGCGACACGGTGTGGGTGGCGGCGTCCTGGTACCGGCCGGGCGGACAGCACAGCCCCGAGGAGATTGCCCGCCAGTACCTGTCGATGGTGCTGGACGGGATCGCCCTACGCACCTAACCCAAGGAGTCCCGATGCCCGAGGCCTACATAGTCGAAGCGGTCCGCACCCCCGTGGGGCGGCGCAAGGGCGGCCTGTCCGCCGTCCACCCCGCCGACCTCGGCGCGCACGTCCTGAAGGCGCTGGTCGAACGCTCCGGGGTGGACCCGGCCGCCGTGGAGGACGTGGTGTTCGGCTGCCTCGACACCGTCGGGCCGCAGGCGGGCGACATCGCGCGGACGGCGTGGCTGGCGGCCGGCCTGCCGGAGGAGGTGCCGGGCGTGACGGTGGACCGCCAGTGCGGATCCTCGCAGCAGGCGGTGCACTTCGCGGCGCAGGGCGTCCTGTCCGGAACCCAGGACCTGGTGGTCGCGGGCGGCACCCAGAACATGTCGATGATCCCGATCGCCTTCGCCTCCCGGCAGGCGGCGGAACCGCTCGGCTTCACCGAAGGCCCGTACCTGGGCTCGGAAGGCTGGCGGGCCCGCTACGGCGACGCGCCGGTCAACCAGTTCCACGGCGCGCAGCTGATCGCGGAGAAGTGGGGCATCACGCGCCGTGACATGGAGGAGTTCGCGCTCCGCTCCCACCAGCGGGCGCTGCGGGCCATCGACGAGGGGCGCTTCGAGCGCGAGACGGTGGCGTACGGGGACGTGACCGTGGACGAGGGCCCGCGGCGGGACACCACGCTGGAGAAGATGGCGACGCTGAAGCCGGTCGTCGAGGGCGGCACCATCACCGCGGCCGTCTCCTCGCAGGTCTCCGACGGCGCGGCGGCGATGCTGATCGCCTCGGAGCGCGCGGTCCGCGAACACGGCCTGCGGCCGCGCGCCCGGATCCACCACCTCTCGGTGCGGGGCGAGGACCCGATCCGCATGCTGTCGGCGCCGATCCCGGCGACGGCGTACGCGCTGAAGAAGACCGGCATGTCCCTGGCCGACATCGACCTGGTCGAGATCAACGAGGCGTTCGCGCCGGTGGTCCTGGCGTGGCTGAAGGAAACGGGCGCGGATCCGGAGCGGGTGAACGTGAACGGCGGAGCCATCGCACTCGGCCATCCCCTGGGCGCGACCGGCGTCAAGCTGATGACCACCCTCCTCCACGAACTGGAGCGGACCGGGGGCCGGTTCGGCCTCCAGACCATGTGCGAGGGGGGCGGCCAGGCGAACGTCACCATCATCGAGCGGCTGTAGCCCACCGGGTGCGGGTCCGCTGCCGGGGCTCTGCCCCGGGCCCCGCGCCTCAATCGCCGGCGGGGCTGGGTTTTTGCCGGTCGGGGCCCCGGCCGTGCGGCCCGCTGCGCGGTGTCCCGGCGGGGCGTCTCCTCGTCCTCGCGCCTGCGGCCGTCGTGAAAGTGCTGAGGGTGGTTGCGCGCTCGTCCTGCGGGGACGC
>NZ_JBIWFI010000055.1:0-16012 GCF_044762985.1 Streptomyces sp. NPDC096339
ACCGGCTGCATGGGGGGTTGGTCCGCGGGGGCGCCGGGCGCCAGGCCCCCGCCCGCCGCCCCCCCCCCCGGGGCGGGGGGGGGCCCCCCCGGGGGGGGGGGGCCCCCCGCGGGGGGCGCCCCCCTCTCGTTCCGCCCGGTCGGGCGGTCGGAAGCCGTGACCGGAATCGAACCGGCGTAACTCGCTTTGCAGGCGAGTCCCTCAACCACTCGGGCACACGGCTGTGTGGTGGTGATGGACATGACCGTACGGGGGCCCGGGGAGGCGGGGAAGGGTTCCGCGCGGGATGCAATGCGACTGCCATGCCGCGTTCACAGTCCGGGGAGGACCAGGACCGGAGACGGAGGTCCGGATCCGTCTAATTGACAGGGTCGAGAAGCGGCTACGCACCTTACTCTGGGGCGATGAGCGCCCTTGAACCCCGTGTGCCCCAGATAGCCGCCGAGCCGGTCCCGGCCCCTTCGCCGGGCGGGATCCTCGGGGCCGCGTACCGGACGCTCAGTGTCGGGATCATCTCCGTCGTCTTCCTGATCGCCTTCGAGGCCACCGCCGTCGGGACGGCCATGCCCGTCGCCGCGCGGGAGCTGGACGGGGTCGGGCTGTACGCCTTCGGGTTCTCGGCCTATTTCACGACCAGCCTGTTCGGGATGGTGCTGTCCGGGCAGTGGGCCGACCGGCAGGGGCCTCTGAGGCCGCTGACCGTCGGGATCGCCTCGTTCGCCGCGGGGCTCGTCATCTCCGGCACCGCCCAGGTCATGGGCGTGTTCGTGCTCGGGCGGGCCGTGCAGGGCTTCGGTGGCGGGCTGGTCATCGTCGCGCTGTACGTGGTCGTGAGCAGGGCGTACGAGGAACGGCTGCGGCCCGCGATCATGGCGGCCTTCGCCGCGAGCTGGGTGGTGCCGTCGATCGTCGGGCCGCTGGCCTCCGGGACCGTCACCGAGCACCTCGGATGGCGGTGGGTGTTCCTCGGGATTCCGGTGCTGGTGCTCGTGCCGCTGTGCGTCGCGCTGCCCGCGATACGGCGCACCGCCTCCGGGCCCGTCGGCGGGGAGCCCGTGGCCTTCGACCGGCGGCGGATCCGGCTGGCCTTCGGGATCTCGCTGGGGGCGGGGCTGCTGCAGTACGGCGCGCAGGACCTGAAGTGGTGGTCCCTGGTGCCGGGCGTCGCCGGGGTGGCGTTGCTGGTCCCCGCCGTGCTGGGGCTGCTGCCGCGCGGGACCTACCGGGCGCGGCGCGGGCTGCCGTCGGTGGTGCTGCTGCGCGGGGTGGCCGCGGGGTCGTTCATCGCGGCGGAGAGTTTCGTGCCGCTGATGCTGGTGACCCAGCGGGGGCTGAGCCCGACCATGGCCGGGTTCTCGCTCGCGCTCGGCGGGGTCACGTGGGCGGGCGGCTCCTGGGTGCAGTCGAAGGGGCGGATGGCTCCGTACCGGGAGCGGCTGATGGTGGCCGGGATGGTGATGGTGGCGCTGGCCATCGCCGGGGCGCCGGCCGTGCTGATCGAGTCGGTGCCGGTGTGGACGGTGGCGGTCGCCTGGGCGGTGGGCTGTCTGGGCATGGGGCTCGTCATCGGCTCCACGAGCGTGCTGCTGCTGAAGCTGTCGGCGCCGCAGGAGGCCGGGGCGAACTCGGCGGCCCTGCAGATTTCCGACGCGCTGGCCAACGTGGTGCTGCTGGCGGCCGGGGGCGCCGCGTTCGCGGCGCTGGGCGGGGGAGCGGTGGGTGCCGCGCACGCCGTGACCGCCGAGGGGGCGGGGGCCTCGCACCCGGCCGCCTTCGTGGTGGTGTTCCTGCCGATGGCCTGCGTGGCGCTGGTGGGGGCGTGGGTCGCGACCCGGCTGGACGGTCCGGCCGGTCCGGCCGGTCCGGCCTAGAAAAGCCGTGGTACCGCGTGGTACCGCTGGATACCGTCGACGCATGGCCGGACTCAACGTCAGATTCACCGAAGAAGAGCTCGAAGCCCTGCGCAAGCGCGCCGAGGCGGAGGGACGCAGCATGCAGTCCTTCGTGCACGACGCCGTCATGGCGGCTGTGGACGAGCACTCCCGCCTGTTCGACGAGGCGGCGGAGCACGTCCTGAAGGCGAGCGCCGAGCTCAACCGGAGACTCGCGTGATGCGCCACGTCACGCTGGCCGAGCTGCTGAACCTCACGGAGCGTCTCGGGGCGGATGAGGTGCGCGACTACGGTCTGCTCGACTCGGCCGTCGCCCGCCCGCAGGCGAGCGTGTTCGGTCAGGACGCCTACCCGGACATCTGGCAGAAGGCGGCGGCCCTGATGGAGTCGCTGGCCCGCAACCACGGACTCGTGGACGGGAACAAGCGCATCGCCTGGTACACGACCTGGGTCTTCCTGCACGTGAACGGCCATCCGCTCGATTCCGAGTTCGACGTCGACGAGGCGGAACGGTTCGTCCTGGACGTCTGCCAGGGGGCGCTCGACGTCCCCGAGATCGCTGCGCGCCTGCCGGGATTCGCGACCTGAGACGGTGGTGCGCGGCCACCGGCTGAGACGCCGGTGTGACCCTCGCCGCACCGCCCGAGGTCACGGGCCTGTCCCTCCGCGAGGGGCGGGCCCGGCCCGGTAGGGTGGCCCGGTTGTCCTACGTACGACTGTTGAACTGCCGAGAGCGACGAACCGGGGACCGTGACTACTACCGCCTCCCACCACCTCTCACCCGCCTTCCCCGGCCGCGCGCCGTGGGGCACCGCCAGCAAGCTGCGTGCCTGGCAGGAGGGTGCCCTGACCCGGTACATCGAGACGCAGCCGCGGGACTTCCTCGCGGTCGCGACCCCCGGCGCCGGCAAGACGACCTTCGCGCTGACCCTCGCCTCGTGGCTGCTGCACCACCACGTCGTGCAGCAGGTCACAGTGGTCGCGCCGACCGAGCACCTGAAGAAGCAGTGGGCGGAGGCGGCGGCCCGGATAGGCATCCGGCTGGACCCCGAGTACTCGGCGGGACCGCTCAGCAAGGACTACCACGGGGTCGCCGTCACCTACGCCGGTGTCGGCGTGCGGCCGATGCTGCACCGCAACCGGTGCGAGCAGCGCAAGACCCTCGTGATCCTCGACGAGATCCACCACGCCGGCGACTCCAAATCCTGGGGCGAGGCCTGCCTCGAAGCCTTCGACCCGGCGACGCGGCGCCTCGCGCTGACCGGTACGCCCTTCCGGTCCGACACGAACCCCATCCCCTTCGTGACGTACGAAGAGGGCAACGACGGGATCCGGCGCTCCTCCGCCGACTACACCTACGGCTACGGCAACGCGCTCGGCGACGGCGTCGTCCGGCCCGTGATCTTCCTGTCCTACAGCGGCAACATGCGCTGGCGCACCAAGGCGGGCGACGAGATCGCCGCCCGGCTCGGCGAGCCGATGACCAAGGACGCCATCTCCCAGGCCTGGCGCACGGCCCTGGACCCGCGCGGCGACTGGATGCCGAACGTGCTCCGCGCCGCCGACCAGCGCCTGACGGAGGTCAGGAAGGGCATCCCGGACGCGGGCGGCCTCGTCATCGCCTCCGACCAGGA
This sequence comes from Streptomyces sp. NPDC096339, assembly GCF_044762985.1. NCBI lineage: Bacteria > Bacillati > Actinomycetota > Actinomycetes > Kitasatosporales > Streptomycetaceae > Streptomyces > Streptomyces sp. NPDC096339. The sequence goes on from NZ_JBIWFI010000055.1 coordinate 3,527, forward strand.
CTCGGCGCGCGCCTACGCCAAGCTGATCCGCGAGATCACGGGCACGAAGGCGACCCTGGTGCTCTCCGACGACACCGGGGCCTCGAAGAACATCGACACCTTCAGCGGGAACGACGACCGCTGGATGGTCGCGGTCCGCATGGTGTCCGAGGGCGTCGACGTACCGCGCCTCGCGGTGGGCGTGTACGCGACGACGATCTCGACCCCGCTGTTCTTCGCGCAGGCCGTCGGCCGCTTCGTGCGATCACGCAGGCGCGGCGAGACCGCATCGGTGTTCCTTCCGACCATTCCTTATCTCCTCGGTTTCGCCAATGAGATGGAAGTCGAGCGCGACCACGTCCTCGACAAGCCCAAGAAGCAGGGCGAGGAGGATCCGTACGCCGAGTCCGAGAAGGAGATGGACGAGGCGAACAAGCAGGAGGACGAGGACACCGGCGAGGACGAGCAGATGTCCTTCGAGGCGCTGGAGTCCGACGCGGTCTTCGACCGGGTGCTGTACGACGGTGCCGAATTCGGCATGCAGGCACACCCCGGCAGCGAGGAGGAGCAGGACTACCTCGGCATCCCCGGGCTGCTGGAGCCGGACCAGGTGCAGATGCTGCTCCAGAAGCGGCAGTCGCGGCAGATCGCGCACAGCCGCCGCAAGCCGGACTCCGAAGCCGACCTGCTGGAGCTGCCCGCGGAGCGGCGGCCGGTGGTCTCCCACAAGGAGCTGCTGGAGCTGCGGAAATCGCTGAACACGATGGTGGGTGCCTACGTCCACCAGAGCGGCAAGCCGCACGGCGTGATCCACACCGAGCTGCGCCGGGTCTGCGGCGGCCCGCCGAGCGCCGAGGCGACGGCAGGGCAGATCCGGGAGCGGATCAAGAAGGTGCAGGAGTGGGCGACCCGGATGCGGTGAGCGCTGCCGCGGGCCGGGTGGGGTGAGAGCGGGCGCGGCCTCGGGTGCGGCTGCCCGCAGCGGCTGACCGCAGCGGGGGCGCCCGGCGGGCCGGGCACGCGCCGGATGTTACGGAGCGTGATGGGTTTCGGTGCGGAGCATCGTACGGACGACGGCCGTTCCGGGGCTCCGGCCGGCCTGTGCGGTCCTACAGGAGGGCTCCGCCGGGCGAGCGGCGAAACGGTCCGGCGGGCCTCCAGGAACCGGCATAAACGGGTTGTAGGCGCCCGGATTCTGGACGAGGCCTTCCGCTGAGCGGACCTGCTCGCTAATGTCCCCGCATCAACGCACCGTGGCAGCGCCGCCGCGGGAGCGCAGCCGGTGCAATGGCCGCTACCGGCGGCCTCTCCGTGCGTCGCCGTGGGACCGGCGACGCGCGTCACCCGAGAGTCACCGCCGCTCACCGAAAGAGGGAGAGGCGTCGTGACCGCGGAAACCTCCCAGACTCTCGACAGAGGGCTCAGAGTCCTCAAACTGCTCGCCGACACCGACCACGGTCTGACCGTCACCGAGCTCTCCAACCGCCTCGGTGTCAACCGCACCGTGGTCTACCGACTCCTCGCCACGCTCGAACAGCACGCCCTGGTCCGCCGTGACCTCGGCGGCCGGGCCCGCGTCGGGCTCGGGGTGCTGCGGCTGGGGCGGCAGGTGCACCCGTTGGTGCGCGAAGCCGCGCTGCCCGCGCTGCGGTCCCTCGCCGAGGACATCGGTGCCACCGCGCACCTGACCCTCGTCGACGGGTCCGAGGCGCTCGCCGTCGCCGTCGTGGAGCCGACCTGGACCGACTACCACGTGGCCTACCGGGCCGGCTTCCGCCACCCGCTGGACCGCGGGGCCGCCGGGCGGGCCATTCTGGCCGCCCGTCAGGGCTCCCTGATCGAACCGGGGTACACGCTGACCCACGGGGAGCTCGAAGCGGGCGCCAGTGGCGCTGCCGCGCCGCTGGTGGGCATCACCGGGCTGGAGGGCAGCGTGGGCGTCGTCATGCTGGCCGACGCGGTGCCGGAGCGGGTGGGGCCGCGGGTGGTCGACGCGGCGCGGGAAGTCGCCGACGCCCTTCGCTAGGCCGCCGGCTCGGCGGTTCTCCCGTCGCTGCCGGTGCGTTGCCGGGTGCGGCGCCGTTGCCGGGGGCTCTGCCCCCGGACCCCCGCGCCTCGAACGCCGGCGAGGCCGGGTTTGCCCTGCGGGCAATTCCAGCCCGCCTGGGCGCATGTTGCGCTGCGCGTACTTGCCGGCTCGTGTCGGCCGGATTCAGCCCCTCCGGCGTTTGAGGAGCGGGGTCTGGGGCGTAGCCCCGGGAGCGTGAGCCGCCCGCGCGATTGAGGCGCGGGGCTGGGGTGGGGTGGGCCCCGCTAGATTGGGCGGGTGCTCTCTCGTCTCATGCGTCTGTCGCGTCCCGCCGCACTGGCCGTCTGCGCCGTGCCCGTGGTCGGCCTGTTCGCCGTCGCGGCCCTCGCGCCCCTGCCGTTCGTGATCGCCCAGCCCGGGCTCACGGCCGACGTGCTGGGCGAGCGGGACGGCAAGGCCGTCATCTCCGTCTCCGGCGCCCCGACCCGGGACACCAAGGGCCAGCTCCGGATGACGACCATCGAGGCCACCGGGCCCTCCACCACGGTGAACCTGGCCGATCTCGTCGGCGACTGGTTCGATCCGGCCCGGGCGGTCATGCCCAGGGAGGTCGTCTACTCCTCGGGCGGAAGCGACAAGGAGATCGAAGAACACAATCTGGAGGAAATGGCCAAGTCGCAGTCGGCCGCCTCCGACGCCGCCCTCGGCTACCTCCACAAGAACCCGCAGGACGTGAAGGTCGACCTCAACCTCGCCGACGTCGGCGGCCCGAGCGCCGGGCTGCTCTTCTCCCTCGGCATCGTCGACAAGCTCGACGGCGACGGCAGCGGAGGCGACCTCACCGGCGGGCGCACCATCGCCGGTACGGGCACCATCACCCCCGACGGGAAGGTCGGCGCGGTCGGAGGCGTGGCGCTGAAGACCCAGGCCGCGCGACGCGACGGGGCGACCGTGTTCCTCGTGCCGAAGGCCGAGTGCTCGGACGCGCTCTCGGAACTCCCCGAGGGGCTACGGCTGGTCCCCGTCACTTCGCTGACGGATGCGGTGAACGCCCTTCGCGCGCTGAACCGGGGAGAGGACTCCGTTCCGTCCTGCTGAGCGGGTACCCGGGCTCCATCGCGCGCCACGCCGGGAAGACCAGCGGGGCCAGAGTCGTCAGCAGGTAGACGCCGCCGAACACCAGCAGCGCGCGCGCCGCCCCGAAACCGTCGACCAGCAGGCCGGCGGCGAGTCCGCCCACCGGCATGGTCAGCTCGCAGCCCGCCGTGGTCACCCCGGAGACGCGGCTGCGCAGCCGCTCCGGCACCTGCTCGTACATCACCGTGGACAGGATCGGGTTGAGCATGCCCGCGCCCAGACCGGCCAGGGCCATCGTCACGGCGAGCGGGAGCGTGGTGTCGGTGAACGCGGCCACCACGTAGCGGGTGGCCCCGGAGGCGAGGAAGGCCGCCGCGAAGACGGTCCTGCGCGGGAAGCGTTCGCCCCACACCCCGTAGAGCAGGGCGCCCAGCAGGGCGGAGCCGCCGAAGAGGGCGACCAGCAGGCCCATGGCGGTGGCCCCGCCGAGGGCGTCGCGGGCGTGCACGGGCAGCAGTACGGAGGACCAGCCCTGGTCGAGGCCGTTGGTCATCATCACCATCACGGTGATGCCCAGCAGCAGCCGGGAACGCGTCAGGAAGATCCAACCCTCGGCGAGTTCGGTCCGGTAGACGGCGAACGACACCTTCTCGGCGCTGCGTTGGGGCTCGGCGGCGGGGACCCCGCGCAGGAAGGCGAAGACCAGCAGCGCCGACGCCCCGAAGGTCGCCGCGTCCAGCAGCAGTACGGTCTCGGCGCCGAAGGCCGCGATCAGTACGCCGGCCAGCGCGGCCCCGATCATCCGCGCTCCGCGCGAGACCGCGTCGTACAGGCTCGCGGCCCGCGCCATGGTGGTGCCGGCGTGCTCGGCGAGGTTGGGCAGGAGCACGTGGCGGGCGGTCATGCCCGGGGTGTGCACGAGGCCGCCGAGGGCCATCAGAGCGCACAGCATCCAGAACTCCAGCACGCCCGCGTGGTGCAGGAGCGGGATCGCGCCGACCGCCAGACCGCAGATCACGTCGGAGGCGGCGGAGACCCGGCGGCGCCCGAGCCGGTCGATGACCGGACCGCCGACCAGGGCCGCCACGATGATGGGCAGCGTCGCGCAGAAGGCGACGACACCGGCCCGGCCGGCGCTGCCCGTGGTCTGGAGCACGAACCACGGGACGCCGATCAGGGTGAGCGAACTTCCGGCTATGGAGATCGTGTTGGCGGCCAGGACCGCCGTGAACGGGCGCCTGCTCATGCCGCGTGGTGGTGTCGCAGGCGGGTGTGGATGTGGGCAGGGCTCAACAGGCGGACCCCGGCGGCGATCAGGGCCTCGCCGAGCCGGTCGCGCAGGGCGGGGGCGGTGTGCACCTCGGTGGCGAGGCGCCAGGCGGCGGCCTCGGCGGCCAGCTCGGTGGTGCGGGTGGTGTGGTCGGCGGTGTGGGTGAAGGCGTGCACGGTCGTACTCCTTCTGGGAACGGCGGGTGTGGCGGCGTGGCCGGGGTGGTGGCTACTTGCCGCTGCGACGGGGGAACGCGTGCGAGTGGACGCGGACCGTCTCCATGCCCTCGACGGGGGGCAGGTCCCGGTAGCTGTTGACCAAGTCGTGCATCCTGTGGATCAGTTCGAGGGTCTGCTCGGGTGTCAGGCGCAGGGTGTAGTCGCTGATCTCCGAGGCCCGGCGCCATTCCTTGGGCCAGTTGAGGGCGTCGCCGAGCCAGGTGCTCACCTCCTGCATGTGGGTCGTCGCGATCTCGTGCAGGAAGGTGTCGGCGGCGCCGCGGGTCTCCGGGTCGCCGTCGTACATCAGCGCCTCGTCGAACCGGGTGCCGTCGTGGGCGGCCCGCCACCAGCGCTCGCGGCCCTTGCCGTGCTCGGGGGCGTCCTCGACGAACCCGTGCGCGGCCAGCTGGCGCAGGTGGTAGCTGGTGGCTCCGCTGGACTCCCCGAGTCGCTCGGCGAGCTGGGAGGCGGTGGCCGGCCCGTGGTTACGCAGGGCGGCGAGCATGCGCATGCGCAGGGGATGGGCGAGGCCGCGCAGTGAACGGGCGTCGAGGGTACGGACTTTGGGTTCGACGGGCTGCGTGCGCTGCGTGGGCTGCGTGGGCTGGGTGGCCTGGGTGGCCTGGGTGGCCTGGGCGGGCTCGTCGGGCAGGTTCGGCTCGGGCTTCTCGGGCATGGCTCGACAGTAGAGTTGCAAAGACTCCTATGCAAGGGTTTCTTTGCAACGTCTTCTTTGGAACTCCTCCCTCCGGAAGCGCGGTTCAGCGGTCGTCGTCCTCCGCCGCCTGCTCGACCAGCGGGATGATCCGCAGCGGCACCGGGTTCTCCATCACGATCGCCGTCGAAGCCCGGACGATCCCCTCGAAGCCGACGACCCGGTCGATCACCCGCTGCAGATCGGCGTTGGACCGGGCCACGAGCCGGCACAGCATGTCCCCGTGCCCGGTGGTCGTGTGCAGCTCCAGCACCTCCGGCACCCCGGCCAGATGGGCCCGTACGTCGGCGCCCTGGCCCTGCTTGATCTCCAGGGTGGCGAAGGCGGTCACCGGGTACCCCAGCGCGGCCGGATCGACCTGCGGGCCGAAACCGCGGATCACCCCGTTCGACTGGAGCCGGTCCAGACGCGCCTGCACCGTCCCGCGGGCCACACCCAGCCGGCGCGAGGCCTCCAGCACCCCGATCCGGGGCTCGCGGGCGAGCAGGACGATGAGACGGCCGTCGAGGTCGTCGATACCCATGGGGCCTCCGTGGCGAGGGAACGGGCTACGGGTGGTCATAGTGCACAGATCTCGCAGTCATCCTGCGGCTGTCCTGGTCAATATGTACAGCGGAAATGGAAACTATTGCGCAGCTTGTGGATCGGCGGGACTCTGCGCTCATGACTGAGACCCTCGAAACCACCCCCACCACCGCGCGTGAGGCAGACCCCTTCCCGGTGAAGGGAATGGACGCGGTCGTCTTCGCCGTCGGCAACGCCAAGCAGGCCGCGCACTTCTACTCGACCGCCTTCGGCATGAAGCTCGTGGCGTACTCCGGACCGGAGAACGGCGTTCGCGAGACGGCCAGCTACGTCCTGACCAACGGCGGTGCGCGCTTCGTCCTGACGTCGGTCATCAAGGCGACGACGGACCACGGCCGCTTCCTGGAAGAGCACGTCGCGGCCCACGGCGACGGCGTGATCGACCTCGCCATCGAGGTCCCGGACGTGCGCGCGGCGTACGCGTACGCCGTCGAGCACGGCGCGCGCGGTCTGGACGAGCCGTACGAGGTCAAGGACGAGCACGGCACGGTGACGCTGGCCGCCATCGCCACCTACGGCCAGACCCGCCACACCCTCGTGCAGCGCGACGGCTACACCGGCGTCTACCTGCCCGGCTACGTCGCCGTCGACCCGATGGTCGAGCCCCCGGCCAAGCGCACCTTCCAGGCCATCGACCACTGCGTCGGCAACGTCGAACTCGGCCGCATGAACGAGTGGGTCGCCTTCTACAACAAGGTCATGGGCTTCACGAACATGAAGGAGTTCGTGGGCGACGACATCGCGACCGAGTACTCGGCGCTGATGTCGAAGGTCGTCGCGGACGGCACCCTGAAGGTGAAGTTCCCGATCAACGAGCCGGCGATCGCGAAGAAGAAGTCGCAGATCGACGAGTACCTGGAGTTCTACGGCGGCGCGGGCGTCCAGCACATCGCGCTGGCCACGAACGACATCGTGGCGACCGTGCGGTCGATGCGGGCGGCGGGCGTCCAGTTCCTGGACACGCCGGACTCGTACTACGACACGCTCGGCGAGTGGGCGGGCGAGACGCGGGTTCCCGTCGAGATCCTGCGCGAGCTGAAGATCCTCGTCGACCGCGACGAGGACGGCTACCTGCTGCAGATCTTCACCAAGCCGGTGCAGGACCGGCCGACGGTCTTCTTCGAGATGATCGAGCGCCACGGGTCGATGGGCTTCGGCAAGGGCAACTTCAAGGCCCTGTTCGAGGCGATCGAGCGGGAGCAGGCGAAGCGGGGCAACCTGTAGGTTGCGGTTTCCGGGCCCCTCGGCTGCCGCCGGGGGGTTCGTCCGTGCCGCTCGGCTCCCGCCTGGGGGCCGCCCGTCCGGGCGCGGCGCCGTTGCCGGGGCTCCGCCCCGGGCCCCGCGCCTCAAACGCCGGCGGGGCTGGGTTCGGCGCGGCTCCGCTGCCGGGGGCTCCGCCCCCGGACCCCCGCTCCCCGAACGCCGGCGGGGCTGGGTTCGGGGCGGCTCCGCTGCCGGGGGCTCCGCCCCCGGGCCGCCGCTCCTCGAACGCCGGCGGGGCTGGGTTCGGGGCGGCTCCGCTGCCGGGGGCTCCGCCCCCGGGCCGCCGCTCCTCGAACGCCGGAGGGTTTGGGTTCGGGGCGGCTCCGCTGCCGGGGGCTCTGCCCCCGGGCCGCCGCTCCTCGAACGCCGGAGGGGCTGACAGTGCCCGGGGGAGCTGGAACGTGCCGCCGCGTTGCACGGAGCCGCGCCTGGCGGACGGCATCAGCGAAATCCAGCCCCGCCGGCGTTTGAGGCGCCGCCGGAGGCGAACCCAGCCCCGCCGGCGATTGAGGCGCGGGGCCGGGAGGTGCCCGGAAGGCCCCGCGCAGCGGCAACGTTTTCGCCGTGCACGCCCCGCAGGGGTCGCGACCCCGCGAGGGGAGGGTCGCGGCCCCGTCAGGGGGCGGCGGGGGACGGCTTCGGCGCGGGCTTCGGCGCGGGCTTCGACGCCGGCTTCGCCACCGGCTTCGGCTTCGGGAGCTCCGGGGCCACCCACGGCTTGGTGGGCAGGATGTTCTCCGGGCCGCCCGGCGGCGGCGCGGCGATCGCCGCCAGGGCCTCCTTCGCCAGCGGACCGCGCAGCGGGGAGAAGCCCGGGTTCGTGCGCAGGGCCTCCTGCAAGTGGCGACGGGTCGCGGCCTCGTCGCCGAGGCCGCGCTCGATCATCGCCCGGTGGTACGAGAACTCCGCGTTCCGCAGCCCCGTCTCCGTCGCCTTCGTCGCGTACTCCAGCGCCGCCGCGTCCTCGCCCGACTTGTGCAGCGCCCACCCCAGCGCGTCCGCCACAGCCGCGCTCTTGTGCCGCGACCACTCCTCCGAGAGCCGCCGCACCGCCGCCGCCGGATCGCCGTGGTCCGCCTCGTACAGGCCCAGCACCACGTCGTCGTCGACCCCGTTCGTGCCGTCCCGGGCCGCCAGCCCGCCCAGCATGTCGTACGCCGCCCGCGCCTCCTCCCCGCGCCCCAGCGACTCCAGCAGCTCGCCCAGCTCCCGGGCCACCTGCGGCACCGGGGCCCGCCCCAGCGCCAGCCGGTAGTCCCGGACCGCCTCACCGCCCCGCCCCAGCGCGGCCAGCGCCCGGGCCCGGCCGCCGAGCGCCTGGGCCTGCGCCGGGTCGGCCCGCAGCGCCCCCTCGTAGTGGTCCAGGGCCTGCTGCGTCTCGCCCCGCTCCCAGAACAGCTCCCCGAGCCTGAACAACGCGTACGCCTTCTCCGCCGGGGTCTTCGCGTCACCGGCCGCCTGCTCCATCGCCAGCGCCGCGTCCTCGCGCCAGCCCCGGTCCCGGTACACCTGCGAGGCCCGTACGTACGCCGCCAGACCCGGACGCAGCTCCAGCAGCCGCTCCATCGCCCTCTGCGCGCCCTTGTAGTCGCCGAGCCCCGAGTACGCGTCCACCAGCACCGGGTACGCCGTCCACTGCTTCGGCGCCTGCGCCCGTACGAGCTCGCCCCACTTCTTCGCGGTCCCGAAGTCCCGGCGGGCGTTGGCGAGGGTGCCCATGCCCGTCATCGCCTCGAAGTTGCCCTTCTCGGCCGGGCGGAGCTCCAGCGAACGCTTCAGCGACTTCTCCGCCTTCGGGTACCAGCCCGAATCGGCCGTGCGCCGCGCCTGCTCCAGGTAGGCGGCGCCGAGCACCGCCCATGAAGCCTCGTCGTCCGCGTGCTTGACCAGCCACTTCTCCCGGTCCGCGACCAGCGCCGTCAGATCCACCGCGGCCACGGGCGCGCCCATGCCGACCGCCGACGCGGCCCGTTCGCTCGGCCCCGGCGGGCGGGCGTCGTCACCGGCCTTGACCGGCCTGATGAGCAGGGCCCCGGCGATCAGGACCACCGCGACCGCGGCCGGCACGAGCGTCTTGCGACCGGTGAAGGTCACGGGCGGCGCAGGCTGCTGGGCTTCCTCGACGATGTCCATACGCTCCATGGAGTCACTGTGCGTCAATATGAAGAGCTCGCAGCGGTGTCCGAAGAGCGTCGCGGCCGTGTTCACACCGATGGCCCCGACTGCCACTCTGGTCACATGGAAGACGATGTGGACAACGGATTCGCCCACCTGCGCGCGAGCCTGCTGGACGGACTCCCCGCCGAGGCAGTGATCACCGACCCCGGGGTGACCGCCTCCTACGCCACCGACATGGCCAGCTTCTGCGACGCCGGTACGCCCGCCGTCGTCGTCCTGCCCCGGACCGTGGAACAGGTCCAGCACGTGATGCGCACGGCCACCGCCCTACGGATCCCCGTCGTCCCGCAGGGCGCCCGTACGGGTCTGTCGGGCGGAGCCAACGCCTCCGACGGCTGCATCGTCCTCTCGCTCGTCAAGATGGACCGCATCCTGGAGATCAGCGCCGTCGACCGCATCGCCGTCGTCGAACCCGGTGTCGTCAACGCCGTCCTCTCCCGCGCCGTCGCCGAACAGGGCCTGTACTACCCTCCCGACCCCTCCAGCTGGGAGCAGTGCACCATCGGCGGCAACATCGGAACCGCCTCCGGCGGTCTGTGCTGCGTCAAGTACGGGGTCACCGCCGAATACGTGCTCGGCCTCGACGTGGTCCTGGCCGACGGGCGGCTGCTGCGCACCGGACGGCGCACCGCCAAGGGGGTCGCCGGATACGACCTCACCCGGCTCTTCGTGGGCTCCGAAGGCAGCCTCGGCATCGTCGTCCAGGCCGTCCTCGCCCTGCGGCCCGCCCCGCCCCGGCAGCTCGCGCTGGCCGCCGAGTTCCCCTCCGTCGCCGCCGCCTGCGAAGCCGTCTGCGCCGTCATGGAGGCCGGTCTGACCCCCTCGCTGCTGGAGCTGATGGACCGTACGACCGTCCGCGCCGTCAACGCCCTCGGCAGGATGGGCCTCCCCGAGGAGACCGAGGCGCTGCTCCTCGCCGCCTTCGACACCCCGCACGCCCCCGAGGACCTCGAAGCGGTCGCGAAACTGTGCACGGCCGCCGGAGCCACCGCCGTCGTGCCCGCCGAGGACGAGGCCGAGTCCGAACTGCTGCTCCAGGCACGCCGGATGGCCTTCGTCGGGCTGGAGGCCCTCAGGCCCGCCACGATGATCGACGACGTGTGCGTACCGCGCTCGCGGCTCGCCGAGATGCTGGACGGTACGGCCGCCATCGCCCGTGCGCACGACCTGCTCATCGGGGTCTGCGCGCACGCGGGCGACGGCAACACCCACCCGATCGTCTGCTTCGACCCCGCGGACGAGGACGAGACGCGGCGGGCCCGCGAGTCCTTCGGCGAGATCATGGCCCTGGGACTCTCGCTCGGCGGCACCATCACCGGCGAGCACGGGGTGGGCGTACTGAAGAAGGAATGGCTGGCCCGTGAACTGGGGCCGGTCGGGCTGGAGATGCAGCGGGCGGTCAAGGCCGCCTTCGACCCGCAGGGCCTGCTCAACCCGGGCAAGCTCTTCTGACCCCATCACAGGTCCCCGTCGCCCGACTCGTCCGAGGGCCACGGATCGCGCAGCCACAACTCGTCGGCCGGGGTCGGGGCGAGCAGCTCGGCCAGGGCGTCGTCCAGGCCCAGCCGCTCGGCCTCGGTACCCGGCGGGACGACGCGCAGGGTGCGCTCCAGCCACGCCGACACGGAAGTGGCCGGGGCCTCCAGGAGGGCGTCGCCGTCGGGTGAGCTGAGCGCCATGCAGAGCACGGCCTTGTCGTCGACCTTGGTGGGCCAGACGCGCACGTCGCCGTGACCGCAGGGCCGGAACACCCCCTCGACCAGCAGCTCGCGGGCGAAGGTCCAGTTGACGGGGGTGCTGGAGCCGGTGTGGAAGGTGATGTGCACGGCGTACGGGTCGTCCGTGAGGTAGAGGAGCCGTGCGGGGACGGGGACGCTGCGCTCCGGGGACAGGACCAGCTTGAGTTCCAGCTCGCGCTCGATGACGGGGTGGTGGTGCATGACGGCCTCACTTCGGGGTGTCGCTGTGAGACCGGGATCTGGCCCCACACCCGGAGAGAGCGCCGATGTGCCGGGGTATGACGCGACTTCGCGAGATTGGCCGAATTCTGTCGGCTGACCGAAAGTCGCCGTACGAAACATTCGCCCGAAGGTTTGGATTCTCCCGTTACCACCCCTACCGCACAGGGGTTCTTGGCTATGGTCCTCCCTTGCGCAAGCCTCAAGCCACGATCGGAGTTGGGGACATTGACGGCCTCCCCTGGTGACGGAGAGCACGTGGCCCGTGAGGGCTACTACCCGGATCCGTCCATCCCCGGGTACGTCCGCTACTGGAACGGCCTGTCCTGGGTACCGGGTACGAGTCGCCCCGCCGCGGCGGTCCCGGCCGCGCGCTCCGAGGAGACGGGGCCGGTGTTCCTGGACGAACCGGTCGCCGAACCGGTGGTGTGGCAGGCCGACCCCGTGCACCAGGCCGGCTTCGGAGGCCCGCGCGACCGCCGCGTCTCCTGGGGGTCCCCGGAACCCCGCCCTGGCATCTCCCTGGCCCGCCCCCCGGCCGCCGAGCCCCTCCGGGAGGACCCCGAACTCCCGCCCCACCGGGCCCGGGAGGGCGCGGGACCGTCCCCGCGGGGCCGGGAGGGTGCGGGGCCGTCCCCGCAGCCCCCGGGATTCGACCTCGGGGGCCCGGTGGACGCCGCGGCGTCCGCACAGGGCCCGGGATTCGACGCCGCGGCGCCGGGCGAGGCCGAACTCCGGCTCGGGCGGGGACGGGAGGGTGCCGGGGAGTTCCCGCAGGGCGCCGAACACGACCACGCCCTCCCCTCCGACCCCTGGAAACGCTCGGCGCCCGAGGAGACCCCACGGCGCCCGCACGGCCCCGGCGCAACCCCTGCGGCCCCGCCCGCCGAGGTCCCGCCCGCCCCCGCCTGGCCCGGCGCCGCCTGGCCCGAAGCCGCCGGGGCCTCCATGTCCGGCATGACGTCCTCCTGGCCCGAGGCCGAACCCCGCCGCGAGCCCGCCCCGCCCCGCGCGGACGAGCCGTGGCCGCCCCGCGCCACGGGCGGCCGCCCGGTGCTGCCGCGGCCCGCGGAAGCCGCCCCGTCCGGACCGCCCCGTACGGACGACGCCGGCCCGGAGGCCTGGTCGCCCCGCCCGGCCGGCACCCGCCCTGTGCTGCCGCGCCCCGCGGAAACCACCCCGTCCCGTGCGGACGACGCCGGCCCGGAGGC
>NZ_JBIWFI010000055.1:16109-28642 GCF_044762985.1 Streptomyces sp. NPDC096339
GGCCTGGTCGCCCCGCCCCGCGGGCACCCGCCCTGTGCCGCCGCGGCCCGCGGAAACCACCCCGTCCCGTGCGGACGACGCCGGCCCGGAGGCCTGGTCGCCCCGCCCCGCGGGCACCCGCCCTGTGCCGCCGCGGCCCGCGGAAACCACCCCGTCCCGTGCGGACGACGCCGGCCCGGAGGCCTGGCCGCCCCGCCCCGCAGGCACCCGTCCGGTGCCGCCGCGGCCCGCGGAGGCCGCCGCGTCCGGGCCGTCGCCCCGCACGGACGAGGCGTGGCCGCCGCGCGTGACCGGCACCCGCCCGGTGCTCCCGCGGCCCGCCGACGACTCCGCGCCGCCCCGTGAGGAAACGGCCAGGGCCGTCTTCGAGAGGATGGCCGAGCACGCCGTCCGCCCGGCAGGACTCGGCAGACGGTTCACGGCCCGCGCGCTGGACTCCCTCGTGTACGCCGGCGCCGCCTACGCCGCCGCCCGGCCCCTGCTCCCCGGGGCCACCGCCCACGTCCAGGCGAAGGTGGACGCCGCCCGCGCCGGCGGCCGCCCCACCACCGTCTGGCTCCTCGACGCCACCATCACCGGCCAACTCGCCCTGGTCCTCGGGGCCGTCCTCCTGTTCGGGATCGTCTACGAGGTCCTGCCCACCGCCCGCTGGGGCCGCACCCCGGGCAAGGGGCTCCTCGGCGTCAGGGTGCTGGCCACCGCCACCCTGCGCCCGCCCCGCTTCGGCGCGGCCCTGCGCCGCTGGCTGGTGTACGCCTTCCTCGGCCTCCCCGGCAGCCTCGCCTGCCTCGCGAACCGCCCGCGCCGACAGGCCTGGCACGACAAGGCGGCCAAGACCTACGTGTCCCGCTGACGCGGACCCCGCAGAGGCGGACCCCGCCGAGGCCGCCCCCGCCGAACCCGCTTTCGCCCGGCCCCCGCACGGCCCGTCCCCCGAACGGACGCGGTCCCGTTGCGGGGGCGGCGGAGCCGGGTTCGACTCGGGCCATGAGCACCGACCAGCCGCCGCCGGGCGAGCCGCCAGAGGACGACCCGTTCCTCAAGAAGCCGCAGGAACCGACGCCTCCGTCGGGTGGTTCGCCGTACGACTCGCCGCCCCCCGGGGGCGGCGGCTATCCGCCCCCGCCCCCCGGAGGCCCCGGCGGAGGCGGCGGGGCGGGGGGCGGCGGATACCCGCCCCCACCGCCCCCGTACGGCGGTGACCCGTACGGCGGGAGCGGCGGCTACGGCATGCCCGATCCGCTCGCCGGCATGCCCCCGCTCGCCGACTTCGGCAAGCGGCTCGCCGCCCGCGTCATCGACGTGATCATCGTCGCCGTACCGCTGTTCCTCATCCAGCTGGCCATCGGCGACCGCAACCGCTACACGGTCGAGACGAACAAGGGCGAGGACGTCACGGAGATCGTCACCAAGTCCTACAGCGGCAGCGGCCTGCTGATGACCCTGATCTCGATCGTCGCCTACGTCGGCTACGACTGGTGGTTCACCAAGAAGAACGGCCAGACCATCGGCAAGAAGGCGATGGGCCTGCGCGTCGCGATGCTCAACGACGGCAGCGTCCCGAAGGACGGCCCTGCCCTGTCCCGTGCCGCGGTGCTCTGGCTGCCGACGCTGATCTGCTGCTTCTGCCTGTGGCCGCTCGCGCTGATCGTCTCGATCCTCGTCGACAAGCCGTACCGGCAGGGCCTGCACGACAAGGTGGGCAAGACCGTGGTGGTCCAGGTCACGACCTAGGCGGCCGGCGCGGGCACGCGGGCAGGCAGACGGGTACTTACGCAATACGCTGCGGGCGGTCGTCCCTCCGGGGAGGCCGCCCGCTCCGCGTCGTACGGATCAGTGGTGCACGGGCTGTTCGGCGACGGCCTCGGCGACGACGTCGGCGGAGGCCGGTCCCGCGGCCACGCCCGTACGGGCCGCGTGGCGCCCGCGTCGCGCGGGAGCGGGCACGGTGACGGCGACGAGCAGACCGAGGGCGAGTGCGGCCGCGGAGATGACCGCGACTCCGAGCCCCGTGCTCGTCTGCGAGAGCAGCAGCATGGCGATCGTCGACACGATGACGGTGGCGGACCCGTAGGCGAGCTGTGCGGCAGTCGGACGCGGCATGGCGATATCCGTCCTCAGGGAGGGGAGGGGGAGTCGGCTCAACTAGGTCGCGCGTCAAGTGACTCTACGACGGGAGATGCCCGAGCGGAACCGCCAGTAAGCGTGACCTAACCCACGGTGCCGGAGCACGGGGGGCGCACGGGGGTCATTTTTCTCACCACATCCCCGGCCGACGCGGCCAGTCGGGCCCGGAAGGCACCAAATGCCCGGCCGGGAAACTCCCTTCGCCCCGTATGGGAGCGGAACGTCCGGATAGCGGAACTCGCTGACCGCATAGTGCAGTTGTAAGGAACAAGTCAAGGTCTGTCTTTTCTCCCGTCCGTCCGGTCAAATGTCGTCACTTGAGACGCGCGCCGCGCGGAACCCCCCTGCTCCGATGGAGACGTTCCGACCGTCCATGCGGCCGCGGGAGGGGAACACATCAAGTGACCAGCAACTCCGCCAGAAGGCGCGCTCTGCGCGTCACGGCCATCGGCGTGACCATGGCTGCTTGTGCGACGAGCGCCACCTTCTTCGCCGTCACCGCCGCTCAGGCGGTCGAAAGCGGCCCGAGCGTCTCGGCCGCCGAACGCCAGGACCCGACCGCCCCCTCGAAGGTGGTCGAGCACGACCTCAAGGGCCCGTTCAGCGAGCAGCGGGCGGCGCAGCGCAAGGCCGCCCTGGACCAGGTCCTCACCGGCAAGAAGAACGTCGAGCAGCGCGGCGCCTCCAAGGTCGTCAAGCTCGACGACAAGAAGTACGTCGAGCTCGGCCGCGAGAAGACCGACAAGATCTTCACGATCCTCGTCGAGTTCGGCGACCAGGTCGACAGCACCACCATGTTCGACCCGGACGGCCCCGGCCCCAAGCCGGCCGTCCCGAAGTACGGCGGCAACCCCGGTCCGCTGCACAACAAGATCGAGCAGCCCAACCGTGCCACCAACAACAGCACGGCCTGGCGCAAGGACTTCAGCCGCCAGTACTTCCAGGACCTGTACTTCGCGTCCGGTTCCGGCAAGGACTCGCTGAAGACCTACTACGAGAAGACCTCCTCGGGCCGTTACTCGGTCGAGGGCGAGGTCGCCGACTGGGTCAAGGTCCCGTACAACGAGGCCCGTTACGGCTCGAACTACTGCGGCCAGAGCAACTGCGCCAACGTGTGGGACACCGTCCGCGACGGCGTCACCGCGTGGGTCGAGGCCCAGAAGAAGGCCGGCAAGACCGACGAGCAGATCAAGGCCCAGCTGGCGCAGTACGACCAGTGGGACCGCAACGACTTCGACGGCGACGGCAACTTCAACGAGCCCGACGGCTACATCGACCACTTCCAGATCGTCCACGCGGGCGAGGACGAGTCGGCCGGCGGCGGTGTCCAGGGCAAGGACGCGCTGTGGGCGCACCGCTGGTACGCCTACGGCACGGACGCCGGCAAGACCGGCCCGGCCAACAACAAGGCCGGCGGCACCCAGATCGGCAACTCGGGCATCTGGGTCGGCGACTACACGATGCAGCCGGAGAACGGCGGCCTCGGCGTCTTCGCGCACGAGTACGGCCACGACCTCGGCCTGCCCGACCTCTACGACACCTCCGGTGGCGGCGAGAACTCGGTCGGCTTCTGGTCCCTGATGTCGGCCGGCTCCTGGCTCGGCACCGGCAAGGACTCCATAGGCGACATGCCGGGCGACATGACCGCCTGGGACAAGCTCCAGCTGGGCTGGCTGAACTACGACAAGGCCAAGGCCGCGACGAAGTCCACCCACAAGCTGGGCGTTTCGGAGTTCAACACCAAGGACAAGCAGGCCCTGGTCGTCGAGCTGCCGAAGAAGCAGGTCAAGACCGAGGTCACCGCTCCCGCCGAAGGCGCCAGCCAGTGGTGGAGCAACATGGGTGACGACCTCAAGAACACCCTCACCCGCTCGGTGGACCTGACGGGCAAGAAGACCGCCGCCCTGTCCCTCAAGGGCTGGTGGGACATCGAGGCCGACTACGACTACCTCTACACCGAGGTGTCCACCGACGGCGGCGCAACCTGGACCGCCCTCGCGGGTACCGCCGACGGCACGGCCATTCCGGCCGACGCCTCCGGCAGCCCGTCGCTGACCGGTGTCTCGGGTGCCTGGAAGAACCTCAACTTCCCGCTCGACGCCTACGCGGGCAAGAAGGTCGACCTCCGCTTCCGCTACCAGACGGACGGCGGCGCGGGCGGCAAGGGCTTCACCGCCGACGCCATGACCCTCACCGCGGACGGCGCCGCGCTGTTCACCGACGGCGCCGAGAACGGCGACAACGGCTGGACCGGCAAGGGCTTCTCCCGCATCGGCAACGGCTTCACCAAGGAGTACGACCAGTACTACCTGGCCGAGAACCGCCGTTACGTCTCGTACGACTCCACCCTCAAGGTGGGCCCGTACAACTTCGGCTTCGCCAACACCAAGCCGAACTGGGTCGAGCACTACGCCTACCAGGACGGCCTGCTGATCTGGCTCTGGGACACCTCCCAGAAGGACAACAACACCAGCCAGCACCCGGGCTCCGGTCTGATCCTCCCGATCGACGCCAACGCCAAGCCCATGAAGTGGGCCGACGGCACCCTGCTGCGCAACAAGATCCAGCCGTACGACGCGGCCTTCAGCGCCTACTCGACGGACGCGATCACGCTGCACAAGAACGGCGAGGAGCTCTTCCTCAAGCCGAAGCCCGCCCAGCTGGTCTTCGACGACCACAAGGGCAAGTACTGGTACGAGGAGAACCCGACCGGTTCGGTGAAGGTCACTGACACCAACACCAAGATCAAGATCGCCAAGGAGACCTACGACGGTCAGGTCATGACGGTCGAGGTCGGCCCCGCCGCCAAGTAATTCGGTAAAGCCGCAGGTCAAAACATGATCGGCCGTCGCCCTCTAGCGGGCGGCGGCCGATCGCGTTTAGATGCGCGGTACGAGTTTCTTATTGACGGGGGAGATGACAGCCGTGCCCGGTGGAGGTTTCGTCAGATTGCCAGGCGGCAGTGTGGTGGTCGCGCTCACACTGCCGAGGCCGTCACCCGGTGAGGGCGGCGACGGCGGAAACGTCCGTGTACTGGTACACGCCGCGAACCGGGCCCGCGCCCTGACCAGGCTGCGGAACCTCGGCATGCGGGCCGTGTACCTGCGGGGCAACGCGCACCCGCCGACACCGGACGAGGTCACGGCCGTCCTGCACCACCCGGACGGCCTCCTGTGGCGCGGGGCCCCCGACCGGGCCCAGGAGCTCTGGCACCCCATCCGGGCCCTGCTGGGCACCTAGGAGGCGCCTAGGAGGCCGTGAGCCGCTCCCCGCCCACGAGGTCCACCCCGGCCCCCCGGAGCTCCTCCAGGGCCCTCTGCGTGGTGTGGGGGGCGACGGCGGCCGTCAGGTCCAGCAGGACGCGGGTGGCGAAGCCGGCGCGGGCGGCGTCGAGGGCGGTGGCCTTCACGCAGTGGTCGGTGGCGATGCCGACCACGTCCACCTCGGTGACCTGGCGGGCGCGCAGCCACTCGGCGAGCGTGTTCCCGTTCTCGTCGGCGCCCTCGAAGCCGCTGTACGCGGCCTCGTACGCGCCCTTGTCGAACACGGCGGCCACGGCCCCCGACGCCACGGCGGGCGCGAAGTTCGGGTGGAAGCCCACGCCCTCGGTCCCGGCGACGCAGTGCACGGGCCAGGAGGTCTCGTAGTCCGGCTGCGCCGGGGGGTGTGCGAAGTGCGACCCGGGGTCGACGTGGTGGTCGCGGGTGGCGACCACGTGCCGGTAGGCGGGGGTGGCCTGGCCGATGTACTCGGTGACGGCGGCGGCCACGTCGGCGCCGCCGGCCACCGCGAGGCTGCCGCCTTCGCAGAAGTCGTTCTGTACGTCGACGACGATCAGTGCGCGGTGCATGTTCGGTGCCCTTCGCTTTGGCGGTGTGAACGGTGCGGGCCGGCTGCTGGGGGCTCTGCCCCCGGACCCCCGCGCCTCAAACGCCGGCGAGGCCGGGGGTGCTGCTCGGCGGAGGCGAAATCCAGCCCCTCCGGCGTTTGAGGAGCGGGGTCCGGGGCGGAGCCCCGATCCTTGCGCCGCGCCGGACGGGCGGCATCAGCCCAAATCCAGCCCCGCCGGCGATTGAGGCGCGGGGTCGGGCGGGGCCCGGAAGGCCCCGCGCAGCGGCTCCGCACCCGCTACGCGTACTCCGTGGGGAGCACGGCCTCGCCCCGCGAGAGCTGGGTCGCGGACAGGGGGAGGCCGGCGCGCGCCGCCCGGTGCCGGTCCCGCGCGGCTTCCAGCGGCTCGCGGGCCACGACCTCGCCCGCCTTGACCAGCTGGGTCAGGAGCTGGTGGTCGGACAGCGCCGCGGGCACCGGGCCCACGCCCACGACCTCCGCCTCCGCGATCCCGTCGGCGTCACGACGCCGCGCGGCCCACTTGCGGCCCCCGATGGACGTCTTGCCGCCCGTGGACCGCTTGGCCACCGGCGCCAGCGCCGCCTTGGGGTCCGCCGAGACGGCCCGCGCGACCAGCTTGTAGACCATCGAGCACGTCGGGTGCCCGCTGCCCGTCACCAGCTGCGTGCCCACCCCGTACGCGTCCACCGGGGCGGCCGCGAGCGAGGCGATGGCGTACTCGTCCAGGTCGGAGGTGACCACGATCTTCGTCGAGGTCGCCCCCAGCTCGTCCAGCTGCTGCCGCACCCGGTGGGCCACCAGCAGCAGGTCGCCCGAGTCGATGCGGACCGCGCCCAGCTCCGTACCGGCCACGTCGACGGCCGTACGGACCGCCTCGGCCACGTCGTAGGTGTCCACCAGGAGGGTGGTCCCACGGCCCAGCGAGGCGACCTGCGCCGTGAAGGCGTCGCGCTCGCTGTCGTGCACCAGCGTGAAGGCGTGCGCGCTCGTGCCGACCGTCGGGATCCCGTACCGGAAGCCGGCCGCCAGGTCCGAGGTGGAGGCGAAGCCGCCCACGTACGCGGCCCGCGAGGCCGCGACCGCCGCCAGCTCGTGCGTGCGCCGCGCGCCCATCTCGATCAGCGGCCGGTCGCCCGCCGCCGAGGACATCCGGGAGGCGGCCGCCGCGATCGCCGAGTCGTGGTTCAGGATCGACAGGATCACCGTCTCCAGCAGCACGCACTCGGCGAAGCTGCCCTCGACCCGCAGGATCGGCGAGCCGGGGAAGTAGACCTCCCCCTCCGGGTAGCCCCAGATGTCGCCCGAGAAGCGGTACGAGGCCAGCCAGTCCAGCGTCCGCATGTCGACGACGGCCCGCTCGCGCAGGAACTCCAGCACCGCGCCGTCGAAGCGGAAGTTCTCCACCGCGTCGAGCACCCGGCCGGTGCCGGCGACGACGCCGTAGCGCCGCCCCTCGGGCAGCCGCCGGGTGAATACCTCGAAGACCGAGCGGCGGTCGGCGGTGCCGTTCGCCAGGGCGGCCTGCAGCATCGTCAGCTCGTAATGGTCCGTGAAGAGCGCTGTCGACGGCACGTCCACCGGCAGGCCCAGGTCCGCAGGGTTCATGCCACGGATGCTAGCGCACATTTCGTCAGAGTGACGAGATGTAGGGCCCGTTTGTGCGACGACCCCGTTACGGTGGCAGCATGGGACGAGTGAGTGTTGCTCCCATTGAGATCGAACGCACCGAGTCGGCCGAAGAGACCTTCGCGGTCCCGGAACCCGACGTCCCCTGGGTGACCCTGGTGCACAACGACCCGGTCAACCTCATGAGCTACGTGGCGTACGTGTTCCAGGCGTACTTCGGCTATTCGAAGGACGTGGCGCACAAGCTGATGCTCGACGTCCATCACAAGGGGCGGGCGGTCGTGTCCAGCGGCACCCGCGAGGAAATGGAGCGCGACGTGCAGGCCATGCACGGCTACGGCCTGTGGGCGACCCTTTCGCAGGACCGCGTCTGATGGGCGGCGGAACCTTCGAAGCACTGAAGGGCGGCGGCGCCGCCATCGCACTGGACGAGATCGAGATCTCCATCCTGCGCTCCCTGGCCGTCCAGCTGCTGGAGCTGATCGGACCCGGCGAGCCCGAGCCGGCCGAGGATGCCGACCCGCTGGCCGCCCTGTTCGCCGAGGGGCCCTCCGAGCCCCCGTCCGACCCCGCGCTGGCCCGGCTCTTCCCCGACGCCTACGGCTCCCCGGACGGCAGCGGCGACGAGGGCGTCGACGCGGCCGAGCTGAAGGCCCGGTCCGCGGAGTTCCGCCGGTTCACGGAGAACGACCTGCGCACCCGCAAGCGCGAGGACGCCCTCTGCGTCGTACGCAGCCTGGACGGGCTCACCCCGGCCGGCGACGGGGCGGCCGTGCTGGAGCTGACCGGCGAACTGCCGCTGCGCTGGCTCGGCGCCCTCAACGACCTGCGCCTGACCATCGCGGCCCGCCTCGACATCACGGAGGACGACGAGAGCGCGGCGCTCTTCCGGCTGCCGGACGACGATCCGCGCAAGCCGATGGTGATGGCGTACCTCTGGCTGGGCGGCCTCCAGGAGACCCTCATCGAAACCCTCTGAGGAGGGCCCGGGGACCCTCAGGGGAGCCTCAAAACATCAGGCCGTTCGCTCAGCGGACGCTCAAATCCGGATAACGATCAGATCACCGCGCTGCGGTGATCTGATGTATTTCTGCACCCTTGTCCCGGATTTCCGGTGTCCTGCGTCACATTCCACCCCCTCGGTCGCCCGTAATGGCGTGATAAATCTTCACGACCGCCGGGACGCCACCCCTGTTCCGCGGCCCGCTTGAACCGGCTGACCGCCGGCGTGCAACTCCATCCGTATCCGGGGGGATCGAGGACCCGATCCGCAGCCAATGAAGGCGCGGGTCGGCGTGGAGAAAGGCGCATCAAGACATGACCTCTGTGCAGGTCGAGCAGAACGACCAGGCGCCCGGCGAGGGCGCACCGGCCGAGGGTGGCGAGGGTTACCACCGCGCACTCGGCGCCCGCCAGATCCAGATGATCGCGATCGGCGGAGCCATCGGCACCGGCCTCTTCCTGGGAGCCGGCAAGGCCATCTCCAAGGCCGGACCGAGCCTGATCCTGGCCTACGCCATCGTCGGCGTGATCATCTTCTTCATCATGCGGGCCCTGGGCGAACTGCTCATGTACCGCCCGGTCGCGGGGTCGTTCTCCGACTACGCACGCGAGTTCCTCGGCCCCTTCTGGGGCTACGCCACCGGCTGGACGTACTGGCTGTTCTGGGTGGTCACCGGCATCACCGAGGTGACGGCCGCGGCCAAGTACATGTCCTACTGGACCGGCGACAGCTTCCCGCAATGGGCCTACGCGCTGATCTTCACGGTCATCCTCTACGCGGCCAACCTCATCTCCGTGAAGCTCTTCGGCGAGCTGGAGTTCTGGTTCTCGATGGTCAAGGTCACCGCCATCGTCGGCATGATCCTGATCTGCGCGGGCATCCTCACCATCGGCTTCTCCGACGCCGCCGCCACCGCCTCCGTCTCCAACCTGTGGAACGACGGCGGGTTCTTCCCCAAGGGCATCGGCGGCACCCTGATGACCCTGCAGATCGTCGTCTTCGCCTTCCTCGCGGTCGAGCTGGTCGGCGTCACCGCCGGCGAGTCCAAGGACCCCGAGAAGACCCTGCCCAAGGCCATCAACACCGTGCCGTGGCGCATCGCCGTCTTCTACGTCGGCGCCCTGATCATGATCCTGTCGGTCGTCCCCTGGCACGAGTTCCAGCCGGGCGTCAGCCCCTTCGTCGCCGCCTTCGAGAAGATGGGCCTCGGCGTCGGCGCCGCGATCGTCAACTTCGTCGTCCTGACCGCCGCCCTCTCCTCCTGCAACTCGGGCATGTACTCCACCGGCCGCATGCTGCGCGACCTCGCGCTCAACGGCCAGGGCCCGAAGGTCTTCACCAAGCTGACGAAGAACGGCACCCCGCTGGTCGGCACCACCTTCTCGGCCTCGCTGATGCTCGTCGGCGTCTGGATCAACTACGTCGCCCCCGGCAAGGCCTTCGACTACGTCGTCTCCTTCGCCACCATCTCCGGCATGTGGGCCTGGATCGTGATCCTGGTCTGCCAGATCCGCTACCGCGCCAAGGCCGACCGCGGCGAGCTGCCCGCCTCCCGCTTCAAGACGCCCGGCTCCCCGTACACGAGCTACGTCTCCCTCGCCTTCATCGCCATGGTCATCGTGATGATGGGCATGGACAAGGACTCCCGGGTCTCGCTCTACTGCGCCCCGCTGTGGGGCCTGATCCTGGGCCTGTCCTACCTGGCCCTGAAGTCCCGCAACCCGCGCGCCGAAGCCTTCACCAAGGCCTCGTAGCAGCACCCTGTCCACCATTCGGGCCCTTCCGTACCACACCTCGGTACGGAAGGGCCCGTCTGCTTATCCTGTCGCTCATGCTGACCCTCACCCAGGCCCTGTACGACCAGATCGTCGAGCACGCCCGCCAGGACCACCCCGACGAGGCGTGCGGCGTCGTGGCCGGACCGGCGGGCACCGGCCGTCCCGAGCGGTTCATCCCGATGCTCAACGCCGCCAGGTCGCCCACGTTCTACGAGTTCGACTCGAAGGACCTGCTGAAGCTCTACCGCGAACTGGACGACCGCGACGAGGAGCCGGTGATCGTCTACCACTCCCACACCGCGACCGAGGCCTACCCCTCGCGCACGGACGTCACCTACGCCAACGAGCCCGGCGCGCACTACGTACTCGTCTCCACGGCGGACAAGGACGGCCTCGGCGAGTTCCAGTTCCGCTCGTACCGGATCGTCGACGGCGTGATCACGGAGGAAGAAGTGCAGGTCGTGGCCGCCTACTGACCACCATGTGAGCAGCAGGCGTCCACGATGCGGGATCACACTCCAAACGGGGGACCGGGAATCGTTAACATGACCGCATGGTTTCCCACGACGTGAGCATCGAGACGCCCGGCAGGCTGCTGCTCGTGGCGCGGCTGCACGTCGACCTGTGCCGCCTCGCCAGCGCCATCTGTCCTGCCGCCTGAGCACCGGGCCCCCTCCGCGCGGGGGCAGCACGAACGCGCGCCCACACACTTCCTCGCCCCTTCACGACACTGGAGCCTGCCATGGCCATCGAGGTCCGCATCCCGACCATCCTCCGCACCTACACCGACGGCGAGAAGGCCGTGACCGGTGAAGGCGCCACCCTCGCCGACCTCTTCGCCGACCTGGAGACCCGCCACAAGGGCATCGAGGAGCGCATCGTCGACGGCGGCCAGCTGCGCCGCTTCGTGAACGTCTACCTCAACGACGAGGACGTCCGCTTCCTCGAGGGCATCTCCACCGCCCTCAAGGACGGCGACAACGTCACCATCCTCCCGGCCGTGGCCGGCGGCGCTGTCTGATGCGTTACGACTCCCCACTGGCCGCGGTGGGCAACACGCCCCTGGTCCGGCTGCCCCGGCTGTCGCCTTCCGAGGACGTCCGCATCTGGGCCAAGCTGGAGGACCGCAACCCGACCGGCTCGATCAAGGACCGCCCCGCGCTCCACATGGTCGAGCAGGCCGAGAAGTCCGGCCGCCTGTACCCCGGCTGCACCATCCTGGAACCGACCTCGGGCAACACCGGCATCTCCCTGGCGATGGCGGCCAAGCTCAAGGGCTACCGCATCGTCTGCGTGATGCCGGAGAACACCTCCCAGGAACGCCGGGACCTGCTGGCCATGTGGGGAGCCGAGATCATCTCTTCGCCCGCGGCGGGCGGCTCGAACACCGCGGTGCGGGTCGCCAAGGAACTGGCGGCCGAGCACCCGGACTGGGTGATGCTCTACCAGTACGGCAACCCGGACAACGCCGGCGCGCACTACGCCACCACGGGCCCGGAGATCCTCGCCGACCTGCCCTCGATCACCCACTTCGTGGCGGGCCTGGGCACGACGGGCACCCTGATGGGCGTCGGCCGCTACCTGCGGGAGCACGTGGAGGGCGTGAAGATCGTCGCGGCGGAACCCCGCTACGACGACCTCGTCTACGGCCTGCGCAACCTCGACGAGGGCTTCGTCCCGGAGCTCTACGACGCCTCGGTGCTCACCACCCGCTTCTCGGTGGGCTCGGCGGACGCGGTCACCCGCACCCGGGAGCTGCTCCAGCTGGAGGGCATCTTCGCGGGCGTCTCCACGGGCGCCGCCCTGCACGCGGCGATCGGCGTCGGCCGCAAGGCGGTCGCCGCCGGCGAGTCGGCGGACATCGTCTTCGTCGTGGCCGACGGCGGCTGGAAGTACCTCTCCACCGGCGTGTACACCGCGGCCACCACGGAAGAGGCCATCGAGGTCCTCCAGGGCCAACTCTGGGCGTAGCCCGTACCGGTCTGCGGCGCCGTCGCCGTTGCCGGGGCCGGGGTTCCGGTCCGTGCGCGCGGCGCCGTCGCCGGGGCTCCGCCCCGGACCCCGCTCCTCAAACGCCGGCGGGGGGGGGGGGGGGCCCCCCGGGCCAGCCCCCCCCCCCCCCGGCCCGCCCCCCCCGCCACAACAAC
>NZ_JBIWFI010000055.1:28652-45777 GCF_044762985.1 Streptomyces sp. NPDC096339
CCGCTCCTCAAACGCCGGCGCGGCTGGAATTTGCCCTCCGGGCAATCCAGCCGCGCCGAGCGGACGGCAGCAGCCGAAAATCCAGCCCCTCCGGCGTTTGAGGAGCGGGGTGTGGGGCGGAGCCCCAGGTCTTTCAGCCGCGCCCGACGGGCGGCAGCCGCCGAATCCAGCCCCGCCGGCGATCGAGGCGCGGGGTGCGGGCGGCGCCCGCGTGGCTCCGCGCAGCGGGCCCGGTCAGCCTGCCAGGTGCTCCGCCAGGATCGCCGCGTGGCTCCCCGCAGGGTCCCGCACAGCGGTCAGCAGCGTCAGCGGGCCGCCGTCCGCAAGCCCCCGCAGCCGCGAAAGCTCGGCGGCCGCCCCCGGCTCCGCCAACTCCGCCTCGTACCGCTCCCGGAACTCATCCGCGGAGCCACCCCCGTGGAACCACTTCCGCAGCTCCGCCGACGGCGTCACCGCCTTCGGCCACTCGTCCACACCCGCCGCCTCCTTCGACAGCCCCCGCGGCCACAGCCGGTCCACGAGCACCCGTACGCCGTCCTCTCCCGGCTCCGGCGCCTCGTACACCCGCCGCAACCGGATCACCCGCTCCCGTGTCACCGGCCGCCTCCCAGTCCCTTGACCTCGTCCCAGATCGCCGGGTCCAGTACACCCACCCGCTCGGCGAACTCCCACACCGACACCTCCGCCGGCCGGTCCGCCTCCAGGAAACTCGCCCGGCCCTGCGCCCGCAGCGTCCCCGGCGGCAGCGGGATCACCCCGGCCCGCCGGTCGTCGTACTTCCCGGTGATCCACGCGACCCGCGCCCGGTGGCCCCGCACCGACTCCGCCGCCAGGACCAGGCACGTACGGCCGTCCGCCAGCCTCCACAGCTCGCCCGACCGCGGATGCGGCGGCGGGCCCGCGCCGTGCGCCGGGGGAGACCTGCGGGGGCCGCCCGGCCGACGGCGCCCGGCGACCAGAACCACCAGCGCGACGGCCACGACCGCGGCCACCGCGGGCCACCAGGACGTGTCCATGGTTCGACCGTAGCCGCGCCACCCGCACCCGGCACGGCAACGCCCGTGCCCCGCGTCGCTCCCCCGGGTGACAGCGCAGGTGATTCCCCCCACAACGGCCTGCCGCGGAGGAGCGACCGGCCGATTCGCGCCTTACGCTCGACCCACGCACGGCCCGCATTCCGTCCACGGACCGTCCTCGGAGGTTCACGCTCCATGAAGCTCACCGTCGTCGGCTGTTCGGGGTCGTTCCCGTCCGCGGAATCGGCCTGTTCGAGCTACCTCGTAGAGGCCGACGGCTTCCGGCTGCTCCTCGACATGGGCAACGGCGCCCTCGGCGAGCTCCAGCGCCACATCGGTCTCTACGACCTCGACGCGATCTTCCTGAGCCATCTGCACGCAGACCACTGCATCGACATGTGCGCGTACTTCGTCGCCCGCTTCTACCGGCACGAGGGCGGCCGCTGCGGCACCATCCCCGTCTACGGCCCCGAGGGCACCGAGAAGCGCCTGACGACGGCGTACGACGACGTCCCCGACGAGCGCTCGATGAGCGAGGTCTTCGACTTCCGCACCCTGAAGCCGGGCACCTTCGAGATCGGCCCGTTCCAGGTCCGCACCGAGCGGGTGAGCCACCCCGTGGAGGCGTACGGGATCCGCGTCGAGCACGGCGGCCGCTCGCTGACGTACTCCGGGGACACCGGCAGCTGCCCCGAGCTGGCCCGGCTCGCCGAGGGCACCGACCTCTTCCTGTGCGAGGCCTCCTTCACACACGGCAAGGAGGACATCCCGGACCTCCACCTCAACGGCCGGGAAGCCGGCGAGTACGCGCACGCCGGCGGTGTCGGACGGCTCGTCCTCACCCACATCCCGCCGTGGACGGACCCCGAGCAGAACCTGGCCGACGCCCGCGCGGCCTTCGACGGCCGGGTCGACCTGGCGTACGCGGGCGCCGTGTACGAGGTCTGAGACACCGGGTACGCGACGCGAGAAGCCCCCGCCCTCCCTTCCGGGAGAGCGGGGGCTTCGTCGTACGGGCGGCGGTACGGCCTACTTGGCCTCGGCCTTCGCCAGCTCGGCGAGCTCCTCGTCGGACTCGCGGCCCGGCGTCGGGAGGTTGAACTTCGTGATCGCGAAGCGGAAGACGAAGTAGTACACGGCCGCGAAGCAGAGGCCGACGCAGGCCAGGCCCCACGGGTTGTCGGCGATGCCCAGGTTCAGCAGGAAGTCGACCGCGCCGGCGGAGAAGCCGAAGCCGTCACGCATGCCCAGGGCCCACGTCAGCGCCATGGAGACGCCGGTGAGGACCGCGTGGATCGCGTAGAGCACCGGGGCGATGAACATGAAGGTGAACTCGATCGGCTCGGTCACACCGGTCACGAAGGCGGTGAGCGCGAGGGAGAACATCATGCCGCCGACGACCTTGCGGCGCTCGGGGCGGGCGCAGTGGACGATCGCGAGGCAGGCCGCCGGGAGGGCGAACATCATGATCGGGAAGAAGCCGGTCATGAACTGTCCGGCGGTCGGGTCACCGGCGAGGAAGCGGCCGATGTCACCGTGGACGGCGCCGGTCGGGGTGTCGAAGGAGCCGGCCTGGAACCACGGGAAGGAGTTCAGCAGGTGGTGCATGCCGATCGGGATCAGCGCGCGGTTGGCGACGCCGAAGAGACCCGCGCCGACGGCGCCCGAGCCGGTCAGCCACGTACCGAAGCTGTGCAGGCCGGAGCCGAGGACCGGCCAGATGAGGCCGAAGACGATGCCGGTGACCAGACCCGCGAAGGCGGAGAGGATCGGGACGAGGCGGCGGCCGCCGAAGAAGCCCGCCCAGTCCGGCAGCTTGGTCCGGTAGAACTTCTGGTACAGCAGGGCCGTGATGACACCCATCACGACACCGCCGAGGACACCGGCGTTGACCGGGGCGTCGACCTCGACGATCTTGCCCGCGACGACCTTGGCGACCTTCGGGAGGTTGCTGTCCGTGAAGGTGGCGAGCACCTTCTGGAAGACCAGGTAACCGGTGACGGCGGCCAGCGCGGTCGAACCGTCCGACTTCTTCGCGAAGCCGATCGCGATGCCGACGGCGAACAGCAGCGCCATGTTGTCGAGGATCGCGCCACCACCGGCGGCCATATAGCCGGCGATCTTGTTCACGAAGGCGGGGAAGGTGTCCTTCCCGAGCATGTCGCCCGCGCCGAGGCGGAGCAGGAGCGCGCCGGCGGGCAGCACGGCAACGGGGAGCATGAGGCTCCGGCCGATGCGCTGCATGACGGCCATCACGCCAGCGCCCTTCTTCTTTTCCGCAGCGGTCGCTGTGGACATGTGGTTCCTCCAGTGGGCAAGGCGCCGCCAGGGGCAAGGAAGGGGGGAGGCGACGTCTCGGAAAGGGGGCTCCCGGGGGCCGGACCCCGGCCCACGTGGTCTACACCAATCCGTGGTGTAGACCAGTTGTAGCACGGTGAGGGATAGATAAGGAACCTTCGATTTCCTGTGGTCTACACCACATCCGGCGTGTCGGCGCCCCACACCCGGGCCGCCGGGTTACCGGACATGCCGAAGGCCCCCGGAACCGGTGGTCCGAGGGCCTTGAACACGGGCCGAAGGGCCCGCTCGCCGCAAGGGCGCGACTACGCCTTGGTGTTCTCCGCCTGCATCGCCGCGATCTCCTCGTCCGACTCCCGACCCGGCGTCGGAATGTCGAACTTCGTGATCGCGAAACGGAAGATCACGTAGTAGACGACCGCGAAGCCCAGGCCGATCGGGATGATCAGCCACGGCTTCGTCGCCAGCCCCCAGTTGATGACGTAGTCGATCAGACCCGCCGAGAAGCTGAACCCGTCGTGCACGCCCAGCGCCCACGTCACCGCCATCGACACGCCCGTCAGCAGCGCGTGGATCGCGTACAGCGCCGGCGCCACGAACAGGAACGAGTACTCCAGCGGCTCCGTGATGCCCGTGACGAACGAGGTCAGACCCACCGACAGCATCAGACCGCCGACCTCCTTGCGCCGCAGCGGCTTCGCGCAGTGCGCCATGGCCAGGGCCGCCGCCGGGAGGGCGAACATCATGATCGGGAAGAAGCCGGAGAGGAACATGCCCGCATTGGGGTCGCCGTTCAGGAACATGTTGATGTCGCCGTGCACCGTCTTCCCGTCCGGCGTGGTGTAGCTGCCGAACTGGAACCACACCGGCACGTTCAGGAACTGGTGCAGGCCGATCACCAGCAGCGCGCGGTTCGCGACGCCGAAGATGCCCGCACCCCAGTAGTCCAGGCTCACCAGCCAGTTCGAGAAGCTCTCCAGCGCGTCACCGACCGGCGGCCAGACCCACAGGCAGATCACGGCGAAGCCGATCGCCACGAAGGACATGATGATCGGGACGAGCCGGCGGCCGTTGAAGAAGCCCAGCCAGTCCACCAGCTTCACCCGGTGGTAGCGCTGCCAGAACCAGGCCGCGAGCAGGCCCATGATGATGCCGCCGAAGACCCCCGGGTTCTGGTACGTGTACGAGACGAACGTGTCGTTCGGCCCCAGGCAGCCGCCGCCGATGTCCTTGGTCCCCACGGGGCACGGCTTCTGGAACGCGTGCAGCACTCCGCGGTAGACGAGGAAGCCGGTCACCGCCGCGAGGGCGGTCGAGCCGTCCGCCTTCTTGGCCATGCCGATCGCGACGCCGATGCAGAAGAGGAGGGGCAGGCCGAGGTCGGGGTCGAGCAGGGCGCCGCCCGCGCCGGCCATGATCTTGGCGACGCCGGTCCAGCCCAGCCCTTCGGCGCCGAAGACGTCCGGCTGCCCCAGCCGGTTGAGGATGCCCGCCGCGGGCAGTACGGCGATCGGGAGCTGGAGGCTCCGCCCCATCTTCTGCAGCCCCTGGAACAGGCTGTTCCACCACTGCGCCCGTGGCTTCGCCCGCGGCGCTCCCGCGGCACTGCTCGCGCTCATCGGCATCCTCCCTGACCGGCCCGTTTTTGGCTGTCGCGGCACGTGCGGCACACTGGTGTAGACCAGTTGTGGGCAGGCGGCTGCTGATCATCATGATTCGGCAGGTAGTGGACGCGCGCTCGCGAAGATGGGCCAACCGTGCGTTACGGTGACGAAACGGACCGCACCGGTGCCGCCGAGACTCGTTCTTCGTATGACTCAGGGAGAAACACATGGCCACCAAGGCTGAGAAGATCGTCGCCGGGCTCGGCGGTATCGAGAACATCGAAGAGGTCGAAGGCTGCATCACGCGCCTGCGCACCGAGGTCGTCAACCCCGACCTCGTCGACGAAGCCGCCCTCAAGGCCGCCGGCGCCCACGGCGTCGTGAAGATGGGCACCGCCATCCAGGTCGTCATCGGCACCGACGCCGACCCGATCGCCGCGGACATCGAAGACATGATGTGAGCCTGCGCGTGAGCCGGGCGCACTGAAGCACCCCCGAGGACCCCGTACGGATGCCGCACGCACCCGAACGGGGTCTTCGCCGTTCCCCCGCACCGACTAGGCTCGGCGCCATGTCTCGCATCGACGGCCGCACGCCCGAACAGCTCCGCCCGGTCACCCTCGAACGCGGATGGAGCAAGCACGCCGAGGGCTCCGTCCTCATCTCCTTCGGAGACACCAAGGTCTTCTGCACCGCCTCCTTCACCGAAGGCGTCCCGCGCTGGCGCAAGGGCAGCGGCGAAGGCTGGGTCACCTCCGAGTACTCGATGCTGCCCCGCTCCACCAACACCCGCGGCGACCGCGAATCCGTCCGCGGCAAGATCGGCGGCCGCACCCACGAGATCTCCCGCCTCATCGGCCGCTCGCTGCGCGCCGTGATCGACTACAAGGCCCTCGGCGAGAACACCATCGTCCTGGACTGCGACGTCCTCCAGGCCGACGGCGGCACCCGAACCGCCGCCATCACCGGCGCCTACGTCGCCCTCGCCGACGCCATCGCCTGGGGCCAGAAGAAGAAGCTCATCAAGGCCGGCCGCAAGCCCCTCACCGACACCGTCGCCGCCGTCAGCGTCGGCATCGTCGACGGCGTCCCCCTCCTCGACCTCTGCTACGAGGAGGACGTGCGCGCCGAGACCGACATGAACGTGGTCTGCACCGGCGACGGCCGCTTCGTCGAGGTCCAGGGCACGGCCGAGGGCGAGCCCTTCGACCGCAAGGAACTCAACGCCCTCCTGGACCTCGCCGCCGGCGGCTGCGCGGACCTCCAGGCCATCCAGCTCAGCGCGCTGCAGCTGGAACTGTAGGCGTCCGGTTCCGCGTCTGGCAGGGTACGGGCGCACGGTGTCGAAGCCGCGCGCCCGTCCACGTATCCACACCCCTGGGGGACCAGAAACATGAAGCTCCGCAAGCACCGCATAGCGGCCGTGGCGCTGGCCGCCGCCCTCACCGTCCCCGCCCTCACCTCCTGTGACGCGATCTCCACGGCGATGGACTGCGCCAACACGGCGGTCGCCATCACGGACGGCGCGAACGACCTCCAGCAGGCGGTCTCCAACGCGGGCAACAGCCCGCAGGACGCCCAGAACGCGCTCAACCAGATCGAGACGAACCTGAAGAAGATCGGCGACCAGACGGACAACGCCGACCTGAGCAAGGCCATCAGCTCGATGAACACGGCCGTCAAGAACGTCCGCACCGCCATCGACCAGGGCAACCCGACCCCGGACATCACGCCGGTCGCCGACGCCGCCTCCGAACTCTCGAAGGTCTGCACCCCGGGATAATGGGGCGCATGTCCTCCACGCCCGCTCCCCGCCTGATCCTGGCCACCCGCAACGCGGGCAAGGTCACCGAACTCCACGCCATCCTGTCCGCCGCCGGCCTGCCGCACGAGCTGGTCGGCGCGGACGCGTACCCGGAGATCCCGGACGTCAAGGAAACCGGCGTCACCTTCGCCGAGAACGCCCTCCTCAAGGCCCACGCCCTGGCCCAGGCCACCGGCCTCCCGGCGATCGCCGACGACTCGGGCCTCTGCGTGGACGTCCTGCACGGCGCCCCGGGCATCTTCTCCGCCCGCTGGGCCGGCCGGCACGGCGACGACCGGGCGAACCTCGACCTCCTCCTGGCCCAGCTCGGCGACATCGCCGACGAACACCGCAGCGCCCACTTCTTCTGCGCGGCGGCCCTGGCCCTCCCGGACGGCACGGAACGCGTGGTCGAAGGCCGCCTCCTGGGCACCCTGCGCCACACCCCCTCCGGGACGGGCGGCTTCGGCTACGACCCGATCCTCCAGCCCCTGGGCGAGTCCCGCACCTGCGCGGAGCTGACGGCGGCGGAGAAGAACGCGATCTCCCACCGGGGGCAGGCGTTCCGGGCGCTGGTGCCGTTCGTCCGGGCGTTGCTGGGCTGAGCCCGGGTACGCCGACGGCCGGTCACCTCGTACGAGATGACCGGCCGTTGCTGTGGGCCCGGTGGGACTCGAACCCACGACACACCGGACCTAAACCGGCGCCCTCTGGCCAGCTGGGGTACGGACCCGCGCGCTCAGCTTACTGGTCGACGGCAGGTCGTTGCGATGGGATGACCGTCCTTGATCGCTTGGCGAAGGTCGGAGTCTGGCTGTGGCAGGAGGGGCACAAATAGCGGAGGTTCTCCCGACGGTTGTCCAGCCGGTCACCGTTCACGTGGTCGATCTCCAAGACGAGCCGTCGCCCGCGCCACACATCCCCTGTCCCGCACTCCGCGCATACATGCGGCACTCCGAGGTCATCCAGGGCTCGACGCAGCATCGCCGTCTTGGTGCGCGCGGAGCCCGGCTCGAGTCGCTTCAGGATCTCCGACGAGGGCATGCGCGAGGGAGAGGGGCGGCCGATGGTGTGACCTTGGCCGGTGAAGTGCTCTGTCGACAGACCGTATTCCTCGATGCTCCGCCTGGCTCTGGCGCGGCCGGCACTGTCGAGCGGGTGGCGGCCGAGTGCACGCATGACCCCCGCCATGCTCTGCGAGTCGGCGA
Source organism: Streptomyces sp. NPDC096339 (assembly GCF_044762985.1). Lineage (NCBI taxonomy): Bacteria > Bacillati > Actinomycetota > Actinomycetes > Kitasatosporales > Streptomycetaceae > Streptomyces > Streptomyces sp. NPDC096339. The sequence goes on from NZ_JBIWFI010000055.1 coordinate 36,583, forward strand.
CCGCAGGTCCGATCTCCTCCAGGTCGAAGAGACGGCGCGACGAAGGGACGTCCCGGCGGGGGAAGTGCGAGGTGTCTATCCCGAACCGGTCGACGAGCTTGGCGATATGGGTGCGGGCACTGTTGTACGGCTCGACGCCCATGTAGGCGAGCATCCCCTCGATGCTGTCCGTGTGGGCGGCCGCGTCCCGGAGCCGCTCCTCCGTGTAGTGCTGCCGGATCCGTTCAGGGAGCGGCTCGTCGACGAAGTGAGACGTGTCGATGCCGTAGTGGGCCAGCCTGTCCCGCAGGTATCGGCGAGGGCCGGCCAGGAGCGGGGTGTCGAGAAGCCTCATGAGGTCCACCAGGCTGGTGGCCTGCGGCGCGGTTCGGGTCAGCAGATCCCGCGTGTACCCGACCTTGCTCATGCTGCCCGCCTCGCCTTGCGACCGCGGTACGTGTCAGTGGCCGCGTGGCAATTGGGGCACAAGAGGCGGAGGTTTTCACGTCGGTTGTCCCACCAGTCGCCGTTGATGTGATCGACCTCGTGCTTGAGCGGCCTGCCGTTCCATACCGGGCCGACGCCGCACTCGTCGCATACCTCGTGAACCCCGACTTTCAGCAGCTCTCGTCGTAGGCGTACACCGGGAATCCTGCCGTCCTGCGGATCCCTGACCGTGAGGGCCGGTCCCAGAGCGCCCTTGGGTCGCCTCCGGGCTGCGACGAAGTGCGAGGTGTCGATGCCGAGAGCCGCGATCCGCCGTGCGATGTGTGCCTGGTTCCCGCCGACGTTGCTGATGCCGAGGCGGCCGACCACCTCCGAGATGGACGTGGACTCGGCCACCAGGTGCCGAAGCCGCTCCTCCGTATGGCGTGCCCACTTCGTGGGGAAGTGGGAACAGTCGATTCCCGCCTCCCGCATCTTCGCCCGCAGATAGCGCCGGCTGCCGTTGGTCGGCGTGCCGCCGCACCACCTGACGGCGTCGTCCCAATTGTTCGTCTCGCGGGCTGCGGCTTCCAATAGCTCACGGGTGTATCGGACTGCCATCACTCCCCCTATCGGCCGCACATGCGGCCCTCGCACGGAGTAACGAACCGATAGTCGGACGGTCACGGGAAATCTCGTCCGATAAACGCGGCGACCCGCACCCCATCGGGTGCGGGCCGGTCCGGCGGGAGGTGGGCTCAGATGCCCAGGTCCTTGATGATCTTGGCTACGTGGCCCGTGGCCTTGACGTTGTAGAAGGCGTGTTCCACCTTGCCCTCCTCGTCCACGACCACCGTGGAGCGGATGACCCCGGTCACCGTCTTGCCGTACAGCTTCTTCTCGCCGAACGCGCCGTACGCGGCCAGCGTCTCCTTCTCCGGGTCGCCGACCAGGGTGACCTTCAGGTGTTCCTGCTCGCGGAACTTCGCCAGCTTCTCCGGCTTGTCCGGGGACACGCCGATCACGTCGTAGCCGGCCGTGGCCAGCACGTCCAGGTTGTCCGTGAAGTCGCAGGCCTGCTTCGTGCAGCCCGGGGTGAGGGCCGCCGGGTAGAAGTACACGATCACCTTGCGGCCCTTGTGGTCGGCGAGCGAGACCTCGTTGCCGTCCGCGTCGGGCAGGGTGAAGGCGGGGGCGGTGTCGCCCGGCTGCAGTCGCTCGCTCATGTCAACAGTCTCCTCGGGAGGGCACCAGCATCGTTATGGAACGAGACTAAGCTGACGATGAGTCCATGGGGCGCTACGCCCCATGCGGGACACGACGACGAAACGACGACGGAGGCAGCGCGGTGCCGGAAGCCAGGACCCCCGCACAGATCGAGGCGGACATCGTCCGCCGCCGCGAGCAGCTCGCCGAGACGCTCGACGAGATCGGCGTGCGGATGCACCCGAGCACGATCATCGGGGACGCGAAGGCCAGGGTCGCCTCGACCGTCGACCACACCGCCGGGCGTGCCTTCGCCGCCGTGAACCGGTGCGTCAGCGATGTGCAGGCGGGGCTGCGCGACGAGAACGGGGCTCCGCGCGTCGACCGGATCGTGCCCATCGCGCTGGTCGCCGTGGGGCTGGTCGGGCTGATCGTGGTGTCGGCGCGCCGCAAGCGGGGATGACCCTCCGGAGTACAGGGTGGGCGCGGGCAGGTAAGTTCGAGGCGTGAGCGAGAACACCACCCACGACAAGCTGCCCATCCGCATGCTCCACGACCGCGTGCTCGTGAAGTCCGACCTGCCGGAGGGCGAGCGCCGCTCGGGCGGCGGCATCCTGATTCCGGCGACGGCCGCGGTCGGCAAGCGGCTGGCCTGGGCCGAGGTGGTCGCGGTCGGGCAGAACGTACGGTCCGTCGAGCCGGGCGACCGGGTGCTGTACGACCCCGAGGACCGGGCGGAGGTCGAGGTGCGGGGGGCGACGTACGTGCTGATGCGCGAGCGGGACCTGCACGCGGTGGCCGCGGAGCGGCTGGAGGGGTCGGAGGACTCCACCGGGTTGTACCTGTAAGCGAAGCCCGAGGGGCCGGTGATCGAGATCACCGGCCCCTTTCGTGTCCCTTTGCTACGGTGGAGGAGAACCCCGACGAGACGCGCCGTACCGGGTCAATGACAAGACGACGCACCCCCGTACCGCTCGATGTCTCGTCGTCCCGGAGGTGCCGTCATGGCATGGGTTCTTCTTCTCGTCGCCGGTCTGCTTGAGGTCGGCTGGTCGATCGGCATGAAGTTCACCGAGGGTTTCACCCGGCTGTGGCCCAGTGTGTTCACGGGTGCCGGGATCGTGGCCAGCATGGTGCTGCTGTCGTACGCCGCGAAGACCCTGCCCATCGGTACCGCGTACGGGGTGTGGGTGGGCATCGGTGCCGCGGGTGCGGCCGTGCTCGGTATGGCGGTACTGGGTGAGCCCGTCACCGCCGCCCGGATCTTCTTCATCAGCCTGCTGCTGGTGGCCGTGGTGGGGCTGAAGGCCACCTCGGGGCATTAGAGGGCGTCCGGTCATTCCAGGAACGCGGAGGGCGGCGGGCGGCGGCCCGCGGCTCCGGCGCCCGTTCCCGCGTCCGCGCCCGTTCCCGTGCCCGCGTCGGTGCCCTGGGTGCCCGCGGTGGTGCCGCCCTGGTCGCCCTGGGTGGTGCCGCCGTTGTTCTGGCCGTTGTTGGTCTGCCCGTTGTTGGTTTGGCCTCCCTGGTTCTGGCCGCCGTTGTTCTGCCCGCCGTTGTTCTGGCCCCCCTGGTTCTGGCCGCCGTTGTTCTGCCCGCCGGGAGGGCTCGGCCGGTTCGGGCGGCCGGGGCGGGTCGGGGAGGGTTCCTCCGGGGTTTCCTCCGGTGAGGTCGGCTCGAAGCTGGGGGAGGGCGGGGGCGGGACCGCGCCCGGCTGGAGTTCGAGGTCGAAGTCCTCGGGGTCGGTGCCCTCCAGGGCCGTCTTCGTGTAGGCGGCCCAGATGCGGGCCGGGTAGCCGCCTCCGCCGATGCGTGCTTCGCCGAGGGCGCCGTAGAGGGATTCGAGGGTTCCGGTGTCCGGGTCCTGGCCCATCATCGCGACCACCGTGACCAGGTTCGGGGTGTAGGCGGCGAACCAGGCCGAGCGGTCCAGCTCGGCGGTGCCGGTCTTGCCGGCGGCCGGGTGGCCGGCGGCGAGGGCCGCGGTGCCGGTGCCGTTGTCGACGACGCTGACCAGCATGGACGTGGTGGTGTCGGCGGATTCGCGGCTGACGGCCTGGGTGCGGGGGCGGTCGGGGAGGCCGATGGTGTCGTCCTCCTTGGTGATCTTCTCCAGGAAGGTGTACGGGGTGCGGTGGCCGTGGTCGGCGAGGGTCGCGTACGCCTGGGTCATGTCGAGGACGCTGGCCTGGAGGGTGCCCAGGGCCATGGCCGGGCCCAGCACGAAGTTCGGGGTGTTCTCGGGGATGCCGAGGTCGACGGCGGTCTTCTTGACCTTCACCGTGCCGACGTCGACGACCATCTGGGCGAAGACGGCGTTGACGGAGAGGTCGGTGGCGGTGTTGACGGTGATGTTGCCGTAGGAGACCTGGCCCTCGTTCTCGGGGGCGTAGGGGACCCGGCTGCCGACGACTCGGCGCTTGTTGTCGCCGTTGTAGATCGTGTACGGGGTGATGCGGCGGCCGTCCTGGGTGCGGGAGTCGTTCTCGACGGCGGCCGCGAAGACGAACGGCTTGAAGGTGGAGGCGACCTGGTAGTCGTGGCGGGTCGCGTTGTTCACGAACTGCTTGGTGTAGTCGATGCCGCCGTACATGGCGACGACCTTGCCGTTGGAGGGGTCGATGGAGACGCCTCCGGCGCGTACGTAGCGGTCGGCCTTGCGCGTTTCCGGTTCGAGCTTGCTGATGACCTGGGCGTTGACGGCGTCCACGAAGGCGTTCTGGCGGCGCTTGTCGATGGTGGTGGTGATCCGGTAGCCGCCCTCGGCGAGGGTCTTCTCGTCGAGGATCTTGTTGTCGGTGATGTAGTCCTTGATGGCTTCGACGAGGTAGCCGCGCTGCCCGGAGAGTCCGGCTGCGGGGCGGACCTTGCCCGGTTCGGGGAAGCGGGTGGCGGCGCGTTCGGCGGCGGGCATCCAGTTCTTCTTGACCATGCCGTCGAGTACGTAGTTCCAGCGGGCGAGGGCGCGGTCGCGGCCCTGGGGGTGGGAGACGACGTCGAAGGCGCTGGGGGAGTTGAGGAGGGTGGCGAGGTAGGCGCCCTCGGCGGTGCTGAGTTTGCCGACGTCCTTGCCGTAGTAGGCCTGGGCGGCGGCCTGGATGCCGTAGGCGTTGCGGCCGAAGTAGCTGGTGTTGAGGTAGCCCTCGAGGATGTAGTCCTTCGACTTCTCGCGACCGAGTTTGATCGCGATGAAGAACTCCTTGACCTTGCGTTTGATGGTCTGTTCCTGGCCCAGGTAGTAGTTCTTGACGTACTGCTGGGTGATGGTGGAGCCGGACTGGGTGCCCTTGCCGGTGGCCGTGTTCCAGGCGGCGCGGAGCATCGCCTTCGGGTCCACCGCCCGCTCGGAGTAGAAGTCCCGGTCCTCGGCGGCGAGTACGGCTTCCTGGACGGTCCGGGGGATCTGGGAGAGCGGGACGTTGACGCGGTTGACCTCGCCGTCGCGGGCGAGCTGGGTGCCGTCGGAGTAGAGGTACACGTTGGACTGGGCGGTGGCGGCGGAGTTGGCCGGCGGGATGTCGACGAGCAGGTAGCCGGCGACGAGGGCGCCGCCGAGCAGCAGGGCGAGCAGGAGTACGCCGCCCAGGAGCATGCGCCAGGTGGGGACGAGGCGTCGCAGGCCGGAGCGTTGGCGGCGGGGTTCCCGGCCGCGCTTGCGGCCGGGCTTCTGCGCTCGTGGTGGCTGGGGTCGTGGCTGCTGCCGTCCGTCGGGGGAGTCCGGGTCGCGAGGGGTCCAGCCCGGGGGTGGTGACTGGTCGCTCATCTCCGGGGACTCTCCTTGCCGCCGTTCGAAATATCCACTTCTGTACCTCATTGTGTCTACCCGATGGCCGGTGATTCCGCTCCGGACGGGCGTAAATCGGTCGCGTGGATCGCCCCTCCGCACTAAGCTCGCGCGCTTTGGCCGACGTAGGAACGACGTGGGAAACGGAGGGATACGGTGCGTCAGCGAGTGGGCCTCTACCTGGCGGTGGCCGCGGGCGGGTTCCGGCGCTACGCCACGTACGGGACGGCGACGGCGGCCGGGGTGTTCACCAACACCGTGTTCGGTTTCATCCTCGCGTACACGTACATCGCGTTGTGGGACGAGCGCCCCGGTCTCGGGGGGTACGACCAGGCGCAGGCCCTGACCTTCGTGTGGGTGAGCCAGGGGCTTTTGGCGGCCGGGGCGTTGTTCGGCGGCGGCTTCCAGGAGGAGATCCAGGAGCGCGTCCGTACGGGTGACATCGCGGTCGACCTGTACCGGCCGGCGGACCTTCAGATGTGGTGGCTGGCCTCGGACATGGGCCGGGCGGGCTTCCAGCTGGTGGGGCGCGGGGTGCTGCCGCTGGTGGCGGGCTCCCTGGTCTTCACGCTGGCGCTGCCCGCCGATCCGGTGCGCTGGGCGCTGTTCCTGGTGTCGGTCGGGCTCGGCCTGGTGGTGAGTTTCGCGGTGCGCTACCTGCTGGGGTTGATGGCGTTCTGGCTGATGGACGGGTCGGGGATCAACCTGGTGGCCACCGTGGTCGCGATCTTCTTCTCGGGGATGCTGCTGCCGCTGACCGTCTTCCCGGGCGGTTTCGGCGAGTTCGTGCGGGTGCTGCCGTGGTCGGCGATCCTGCAGGTCCCGGTCGACGTGCTGATGGGCAGGCACGCGGGGGCCGGGAGCGTGGTGCGGGCGTTGGGGTTCCAGGCCTGCTGGGCGCTCGTACTGCTGGGCGTGGGGCGGGTGTTGCAGTCGGCGGCGACGCGCAAGGTGGTGGTGCAGGGTGGCTGAGACGGCGCTGGTGGAACGGGAGCCGGAGCCGAGGCGCGACCCGGAGCCGGGGCGGGCCGCGACGGCTTCCCCGCCCGAGGAGTCGCGGCGGCGCGGCCGGGCGGTGGAGGGGGTGCGGGGCTACGGGCTGATCGTGGCGATGTGGATCCGGTCGACGATGACGTACCGGACGTCCTTCCTCCTGTCGGCCTTCGGGAACGCGGCGATCACCCTCCTGGACTTCGTCGCGATCTACATCATGTTCTCCCACGTGGACGTGCTGGGCGGTTTCACGCTGCCCGAGATCGCCTTGCTGTACGGGACCTCGTCGGCCTCCCTGGGTCTGGCGGACCTGCTGATCGGCAATACGGACCGGATCGGCGTCCGGATCCGCGACGGGTCGCTGGACACGATGCTGGTGCGTCCGGTGCCGGTGCTCGCGCAGGTGGCGGCGGACCGGTTCGCGCTGCGCAGGCTGGGGCGGGTGGCGCAGGGGCTGGGGGTGCTGGGCTGGGGGCTGTGGGAGCTGTCCGAGCGGGTGGACTGGACCGCGGGCAAGGTGCTGCTGGTGCCGGTGATGATCGTGGCGGGGGCGGGGATCTTCGGCGCCGTGATGGTGGCGGGGGCGGCGTTCCAGTTCCTGGCGGGGGACGCGGCGGAGGTGCAGAACTCCTTCACGTACGGCGGGAACACGATGCTGCAGTACCCGCCGACGGTGTTCGCGAAGGACCTGCTGCGCGCGGTGACCTTCATCGTGCCGCTGTCCTTCGTCAACTGGCTGCCGGCGCTGTACGTGCTGGGGCGGCCCGATCCGCTGGGTCTGCCGGGGTGGGTGGCGTACCTGAGCCCGCTGGTGGCCTTCGTGGTGTTCCTGCCCGCGTCGCTGGCGTGGCGTGCGGGTGTCCGTTCGTACCGGAGTACGGGGAGCTAGCTGTGCGGGATGTGCTGATCTCATTGGACGGGGTCGAGAAGGTCTTCGACGTACGGCGTCGGGTGGGCCCGCTGCGCCGGGAGAAACGCCAGGTCAGGGCGGTGGACGGGATCAGTTTCGAGGTGGCGCGCGGGGAGGTGGTCGGCTACATCGGGCCGAACGGCGCCGGGAAGTCGACGACGATCAAGATGCTGACGGGGATCCTGACGCCGAGCGGCGGGCGGCTGCGCGTCGCGGGCATCGATCCGGCGCGGGAGCGGATGCGGCTGGCGCACCGGATCGGGGTGGTGTTCGGGCAGCGGACCACGCTGTGGTGGGACCTGCCGCTGAAGGACTCGTACGGGCTGATGCGGCGGATGTACCGGATCCCGGAGGCGCGGTACCGGTCGAACCTGGAGCGCTGCGTGGAGCGGCTGGACCTGGCGGAGCTGCTGGACGTACCGGTGCGGCAGCTGTCGCTGGGGCAGCGGATGCGGGGGGACATCGCGGCGGCGCTGCTGCACGATCCGGACGTGCTGTACCTGGACGAGCCGACGATCGGCCTGGACGTGGTGAGCAAGGCGAAGGTGCGGGGCTTCCTGCGGCAGTTGAACGAGGAGCTCGGTACGACGGTGCTGTTGACGACGCACGACCTCCAGGACATCGAGCAGTTGTGTGAGCGCGTGATGGTGATCGACCACGGGCGCCTGATGTACGACGGCCCGCTGGGCGGGCTGCACGCGGCGGGTTCGGTGGCGGAGGCCGAGCGGACCCTGGTGGTCGACCTGGAGCGGGAGTTCGCGCCGATCGAGGTGGCGGGCGCGAGGGTGGTGAAGGTGGAGGGTCCGCGGCAGTGGCTGGCGTTCCCGGCGGGGGCTTCGGCGGCGCCGCTGGTGGCGGCGGTGGCGGCGGAGTACCCGCTGGTGGACCTGTCGGTGCGGGAGCCGGACATCGAGGACGTGATCGCGCGGATGTACGCGGGGCGGGGATGAGGTCTCCCCGGGCGGCGAGTAGGGGGAAACCCGGGGTCGGCCTCCGGGTACAACTCCGGGTCCACCCCATACAACTGGCGCCGATCCCTGCATAGTCTGGTGCGCATGAGTGACGACGAGCGGCCGGAGAGGCCGTTGCCGGAGCTGAGGGCGTCCGATGCCGACCGCGAGCGGGTGGTGGAGCGCCTGCGGGACGGCCTCGCGGAGGGCCGGCTCGACATGGAGGAGTTCGAGGAGCGGCTGGAGGCGGCGTACAAGTCGCGGACGTACGCGGAACTCGAACCCCTGACGCGGGACTTGCCGGCGGTGGCGGGATCGACGTCGCCTTCGGCTTCGGCCCGGCCCGCGCCGATGGCCGGGGGCTCGGGGTGGCCGGCCCGGATCGGTGGTACGGGCACGTCCACGACCGCCGTGGCGATCATGTCGGGCTTCCAGCGCAAGGGCCGGTGGACGGTGCCGGCCCGCTTCGACGCGGTGGCGTTCTGGGGCGGCGGGGAGCTGGACCTGCGCGAGGCGGACTTCGCGCAGCGGGAGGTGGTGATCAACTGCATCGCGATCATGGGCGGTGTCGAGATCACGGTGCCGCCGGGCGTGGCCGTCGACGTACGGGGCATCGGCATCATGGGCGGCTTCGACCAGCGGTACGGCGGCGAGCCGGTGGACCCGGACGCGCCGCGGGTGATCGTGACGGGCTTCGCGTTCTGGGGCGGGGTGGGGATCAAGGTGAAGTCGCCGAAGCGTCCGAAGGGCCCGTCGCTCCGCAAGGAGCTGTAGCCGGGTTCCGCTGCCGCGCGCCTCCCGCGGGGTGGCGTGGTTTTGCCGGGTGCGGCGCCGTTCCGGGGGCTCCGCCCCCGCGCCCCCGCGCCTCAAACGCCGGCGGGGCTGGGTGGTGTCCTTGGGCGGGACCGGCCGGGTTGGGGCGGGGGCCCTCCGGAGTGTCTCCTCGTCCT
>NZ_JBIWFI010000056.1:0-43004 GCF_044762985.1 Streptomyces sp. NPDC096339
CCCACAAGGGCGACATCCAGATCACCGACGCCATCCGAGGCGACCTCGAACTGCGCACCGAACACGGCCAGATCGCCGTCACCACCGCCCGCGGCGCCTCCGCCACCCTCGACGCCGACACCGCCTACGGCCGCATCCACAACTCCCTGCGCAACACCGAAGGCCCCAACGCCGGCCTCAACATCCACGCCACCACCGGCTACGGCAACATCACCGCCCGCAGCAACTGAACAACGGACGGGACGAGGCGAAGAGGTGACGGACCACGGATCCGGCGCCGCCGTCAGCCGCCGAGGGCGAGCCCCTCGATCACTTCCGCCCCCGGGAGCTCGGCGAAGAGCTTGCCGGGGGCGATGAGCTTGCCGCGCCGGCGACCGCTCCCGATCAGTACGTACGGCATGTCGACGACGGCCCGGTCCACCAGCAGCGGCCAGTCCGCCGGAAGGCCGATCGGAGTGATGCCGCCGTACTCCATGCCCGTGCGCTCCACGGCCGTGTCCATTGGCGCGAAGGACACCTTGCGCGCGCCGAGCCGCCTGCGCACCGCGCCGTTGACGTCGGCGCGGGCGCCCGAGGGGACCAGGCAGGCCGCGAGCGTGGTCTCGCCGCCCCGCTTCGCGGCGACGACCACGCAGTTCGCCGACTGGCCCAGCAGCTCCTGCCCGTAGTGCTCGACGAAGGCGGCCGTGTCGGCGACGGCGGGGTCGCTGTCCACGTAGACGATCTGCTCCGCGGGGACGCCGCCGCTCCAGGAGTGGATCGCGTCGGCCACCGGCCGGGTCAGGTCATCGAGGCATTCGGGGGCGGGACGGACTTGCTCGAACGGGCCGATGGGTGCGCGCATGCCGGCCATTCTGCCCCAGGAGGTCGGGAGTTCCGCCGCACGGTCTCCGCGAACAGCGGCGAGCACGCGTCGGTGTGTCTCGGCTGGTGGCGGTGGGGGGCCGAGGGTCGTAACGTAACGGGCGTTCTTTTTGTTTGCCGAGGAAGTTGAGGCGCGATGCAGGAACCGAAGCAGGAGCGCTCGGTCAGGACGCGGGACCAGATCCTCAGGGCGGCAGCGGAACTGCTCGAGGAACACGGGTACCGGGGCACCCGCATGAGGGAGGTGGCGCGGCTGGCCGGGGTCACGCTCGGGGCCGTCTACTTCCACTTCCCCGACAAGGAGGCGCTGGCCCGTGCCGTGATGAACGCGCAGCCCGAGACGGTCGTCCCGTATCTGGAGTCATCGGGCCTGCAGCGCCTGGTGGACATCACCCTGGTGTGGTCCTGGCGCCTTCGGACGGACCTGCTGCTGCGCGCCGGCGTCCAGCTGGCGGTGGAGCAGGGAGCCTTCGGAGTGCGGGACGCGACCTCGTTCACCGACTGGGAGAAGACCTTGGAGGCATGCCTGGTGGAGGCGTCGGCCAACGGCGAGCTGCGGGAGGGGGTCAACCCGGCGGAGGTGGCCGAGTTCATCGTCGGGACCTGTACCGGCACGCAGTTGCACTCGCAGCTGATGAGCGGGCGGGCGGACCTCACCGATCGCGTGGTCAGGATGTGGCGGCTGCTGCTTCCGGGTCTGGCGCTCGATGGTGTCGCGTCCACCATCGATCTCGACCCGCTGCGCGGGAAGGTCGAGGCGTGAGGGCGCCGAGACAGGTCAGGGTGGACTGCCTCCGCGCAGTGCAACAGCGGGTGGATGCCGGAGGTGTTGCCGTGATCAGGCCCATCACGTACGGCTGTCAGCCACGCTCCGGGCGGACCAGCAGGCCCCGATCCATGGCGGTCACCACGGCGTGCGTGCGGTCGCTGACGTCCAGCTTGGCGAAGACCCGCAACAGGTGGGTCTTGACCGTCGCCTCCGCGATGACCAGGCGCTTGCCGATGTCCGCGTTGGACAGTCCGTCGGCCACGGCGCCCAGCACGTCGAGTTCACGGGCCGTCAGCGCCACCGGGTCGGGCCGCCGCATCCTCGCCACCAGTCGCTCCGCCACCCGTGGTGCCAGCACCGTCTCGCCGCGGGCCGCCGCACGGATCGCGTCCACGAGCTGTTCGCGGGTGGTGTCCTTCAGCAGGTAGCCGATCGCCCCGGCCTCGACGGCCCGCTCGATCTCCACGTCGGTGTCGTACGTGGTGAGGATGAGCACCCGGGTCTCGGTCGGGCCGGCGACGATCTCGGAGGTGGCCGCCACCCCGTCCATGACGGGCATCCGCAGGTCGATCAGGGCCACGTCGGGGCGCAGGGCCGCGACGAGCTCCACGGCCTCCCGCCCGTTGCCGGCCTCGCCCACGACGGCGATACCGGGCTCGGGGGCCAGGAGGGCGACGACACCGGCGCGCATCACCGTGTGGTCGTCCACCACGATGATCCGGATCCTGTCGTCGGCCGGGGGCGTCGTCCGCATTTCAAAGCCGTCCGTTCGTGTGGATGGTGGCGAGGACGCGGGTGCCGTCCCCGAGCGAGCTGGTCACCGTGAGCTCGCCGTCGAGCTCGGCGAGCCGCTTGCGCATGCCGTCGAGCCCGAAGCCGCGGGAGTCCTCGACGACGAAGCCGCGCCCGTCGTCGGTGATCTCCAGCTCGATGGCGTGCGGGTGCCGGGTCAGGACCACGCCCACCGTGGTGGCAGCGGCGTGCTTGCGCACGTTCGCCAGCGACTCCTGGGTGCAGCGCAGCAGGGCGATCCGGGTCTGCTGGTCGCATTCCACGTCCGCCGGCAGCTCCGCCTCGACGGCCAGCCCGGTGTCCTGGGCGAACCGGTCCAGGGTCCGGCGCAGGGTCACCGCGACCGAACCGGGGGCCAGGCCGCTCTGCGGGGCGGAGCCCACCAGCACCCGGGCCTCTGCGAAGTTCTCGCGGGCGGTCCGTTCGATGGAGACCAACTGCCGCGTGGCCCGCTCCGGATCGCAGGCCACGGCCGAACGGGCGGCCTCCGCCAGCACGATGATGGAGGCGAAGCCCTGCGCCAGGGTGTCGTGGATCTCCCGGGCCATCCGCTCCCGCTCGTCCGCCGCGCCCTGCCGCCGGTGCGCCTCGGCCAGCCGGGCCTGCGCGTCCTCCAGTTCCGCGCCCAGCCGCCCGGCCCGGGCGTCGCCGTCCGCCACGAGCCGGTGAATCAACAGGCCGGTCAGGACCGAGGCCGCGTAGCCGATGATGATGAAGACGATGTTGCCCGTGATGGACTCGCCACCCCGCAGGCCGGTGCCGACGACCGTGCCCGCCGCGGCCACCCCGCTGAGGACGATCGAGGCGCGGACGCCTACGTCGAAGAGCCAGAACTGCGGGAGGGAGACGATGAAGAGGGCCGCCCCGCCGCCCGGCAGGCCCCCCATGGCGCTCAGCCCGAGGGCGAGCAGGGCCAGGTAGCCGTGGGGCCGCAGGAGGCGGTTGTCCGGAGAACGCCGTAGGAGGGTGTGACAGGCGGCGAGGACCGTCAGCAGGGCCAGGGCCACCCACTTGGGTGCTCCCGAGTCGTTCTGCAGCCCGATGACCGAGGGGACCAGACCCAGGAGCACCCATGCCGTGGTGTACCAGCCGTGGAGCCTGTCTACGGTCAACCGGGCGGAGGACTGCGACCGTTCGCTCATGTGATCAGCCTACGGTCGCCGGCCGGCGTTCCGTCGGGGTCCCGGACGGCACCGGGCGCACGCCGCGCGACGGCCACCAGTTCCACTCGCCCAGCAGCAGCATCAGCGAGGGCAGGATCAGGATGCGGATCACGAAGGCGTCCAGCAGGACGGCCGCGGCGAGGGCGAAGCCGATCTGCTTCATCTCGATCAGGTGCAGTGCGGCGAAGCTCGCGAAGACGGTGACCATGACCACGGCGGCGCTGGTGACCACCCCGGCGGAGCTGCCGATGCCGTCGAGGACCGCCTGGCGGGTCGGGGTGCCGTTCACGGCGGCCTCCCGGATCCGGCTGATCACGAAGACCTGGTAGTCCATCGAGAGCCCGAAGAGGATCACGAAGAGGAAGAGCGGAACCCGCGCCCCGATGGAGCCGGTGGAGTCGAAGGCGAGGATCCCCTTGGCCCATTCGCTCTGGAAGACGAGCACCAGCAGGCCGAGCGAGGCGAAGGCGGACAGCAGGTTGAGGACGATGCCGATCAGGCCCAGGACGACGGATCGGAAGGCCCACACGGTCATCCCGAAGGTGACGAGCAGCAGCGCGCCGATGATCAGGGGGAGCTTCTGCTTCTGGTGCGTCGGGTAGTCGGCGTTGCGGGCGACGTCGCCGGTGACGGCGGTCTCGGCGCCGGTCAGCCTGCCCGCGGTCGCGGGGAGCAGCTCCGTACGCAGCTTCTTCAGGGAGGCGTGGGCCTCGGTGCTGCCGACGGGGTGGGCGACCGCCATCTCCAGCATGGTGATCCGGCCGTCGGGCGAGGTGCGCAGGAACGGCTTTCCGCCGACAGCGGGGTCCTCGGCGGTGGCGCGGTCCGCGAGCTCGGTGAGGGCGGCGGCCACGTCACCGCGGCGGTCGGCGTCCGCCTTCACCAGCACCTGGTGCATCGAGTGGAGTTCGGGGTAGGCCGCCATCGCCCGGTCGTATGTCCGCATGGCGCCGATGGCGCGGGAGTGGGTGTCGCGGCCCATCTCGGTGAGGTTCAGGTTCAGTACGGGCAGCGCGAGGGCGACCATCGCGAGGGCGGCCACGGCCAGGGTGGCGACGGGGTGCTTCGTGGTGGGCCGCAGCACGGCCGCGGTGATTCGGCCGGCGCCCGTCTTCGGCCGCTTGACGCGAGGGTTGCGGCCCTTGGCGGCGACGCGGGCCTCCTTGCGGGCCCGGCGGCGGTCGGCGCGCTCGCCGAGCTTGGCCAGCAGGGCGGGCAGCACGGTCAGCGAGCTGAGGACGGCGACCAGGGTGACGACGATGGCGCCGGTGGCGATGGAGGAGAAGATCACGTCGTCGGCGAGGAACAGGGTGGCGCTGGAGACGGCCACGGCCAGCCCCGAGACGACGACGGCGCGGCCCGAGGTGGCGGCGGCCAGTTCGACGACCGCCCGCGGGGTGAGACGGCCGCCCGCCCGGGCCCGCTCCTCACGCTCCCGCTTGAGGTAGAAGAGGGTGTAGTCCACACCGACGGCCAGGCCGATCAGCAGGATCACGTTGGTGCCGACGCCCGCGTCCGGGAAGACGTGCGAGGCGAGCATCGACAGGCCGACCGCGGCGACGATCGAGGAGAGCGCCAGCAGCAGAGGAACGATCGCCATCGCGATCGAACTGAAGACGACCAGCAGGGTGATCAGTGTGACGGGGAGCGCGATGACCTCCGTACGGGCCAGGTCGTCGCCGCGGAGCGCGTCGACGCCCTTGCTGATCGAGGGGGATCCGACCTCCTCCACCCACAGCCCCGGATGGGCCTCCTGGACGGCCGCGGTCTGCGCGAGGAGCGCGTCCACGTGCTTCTTCGCGTCGAACTCGGCGCCCTTCATGGTGACGTCCACGCGCAGCGCCGAACCGTCGGAGGCGGGCACCGGGGCGCCCACCGAGGCGACTTCCGCAAGCGCGGCCATCCGCGCTCCGATGTCGCGGGCGGCGGCCTCGGCCAGGGCCGTGTCGAAGGAGCCGGCGCCGGGCCTGGCATGGATCAACACCCGCTCCACGGGCCTCTGCTGGAGGCCGCCCTCGGCGGCGATGGCCTCGGCACGCCCCGCCTCGCCGATGCGGAAGTCCTTGCTGGTGGCGGGATTCGCGCCGATCGCGATGCCCGCCCCCAAGCAGAGAACCACGAAGAGGAGCCAGCCGGTGATCGCGCGCCAAGGATTGCGGGCGCTCCATCGGGCCATCCGTACGGTGGGGTTCGTCATGACGAACATGCTGGTCGCGGCGGGGGTCGCGGGGACAGGCTCGACCGGTTGAACCCCGTGTCCACCGACCGGTGGACCCCCGTCGTGGTGCCCGAGCGGAAGCCCCCGGGGCTTTCTTGAACGTGTTCAGAACTTATGGCAGCATGACGGTCGTCAGAGTCCGCGACCGGAGGTCAGCGCGCCATGGGCATAGCCTTTTTCCTCTTCCTCCTCGTCGGCCTCGTGGTTGCCGCCACGTTCCTCCTCATCGGCCTCGTGGTTGCCGTCACGCCGGGCGTGGTCGTCGGCTACGCCTTCGTCGCGATGAGCCGCCGGCTGTCGCTCGGGGTCAGGATCCCGGCGCTGCTGGTCGTCGCGGCGGGTACCGGCGCGCTGTGGACGGCTGCGATGGGCGCCATCCACTCCTGGGGGGTCATCGCGATCGGCCTGACGTCCCTCGCGACCCTCGCCTCGGGAGCCGCGTTCCTCGGGCTCGAAGCCGCCAAGCGCCGCGTACGCCGGTACCCCCACCCGCAGTGGCCCGGCTGGTACCCGCCCGCAGCGCACCGGTAAACCCGCAGGTCGGCGCCTACCCTCCCCGAAAGACCGCCCTCCCCGCCCGCCGCATAAAGTGACGTCTGATCAGCCCATCGGCTGATCAGGGGGATCAGGGGATCAGGGTTCGGGGGAGAGACCGATGAGCAGCGCGACCCAGGTGTTCCAGCCACTGCACCCGGACGATCCGACCGCCATGGCCGGCTACCGACTCGCGGCCAGGATCGGTGCGGGCGGCATGGGCCGGGTCTACCTGTCGCACACCCAGGGCGGCCGCCCGGTCGCCATCAAGGTGGTCCGCCCGGAACTGGCCGAGGACCCCGATTTCCGGCGCCGGTTCCGCCGGGAGGTGGAAGCGGCCAGGCGGGTACGGGGGGCCTACACCGCCGAGTTGATCGACGCCGACGCGGAGGGGACCCCGCCCTGGCTGGCCACCCTGTACGTGCCCGGTCCCGCGCTGTCCGAGGCCGTCTCCCGGCGCGGACCGCTGCCGGTCCCCGCGGTGCTGTGGCTGATGGCGGGAGTGGCGGAGGCCCTGCAGGTCATCCACGCCGCGGGCGTCGTCCACCGCGACCTGAAGCCCTCGAACGTACTCCTGGCCGCCGACGGCCCCCGCGTCATCGACTTCGGCATCTCCCTCGCCTCCGGCACCACCGCCTCCACCGCCCTGGGCAACGCCATCGGCACGCCCCAGTACATGGCCCCCGAACAGGCGGAAGCCGGCGAGGTCACGGCCGCCACCGACATCTTCGCCCTCGGCCAGACCGCGGCGTTCGCGGCGCTGGGCGAACCGCTCTACGGCTCCGGACCCGGGGTCAGCGTGCTGTTCCGCATCGTGCACTCCGCCCCCGACCTGTCCCGGCTGCCGGAGGAACTGCGCCCGGTCATCGCCCGCTGCCTGGCCGCGGACCCGGAGGAACGGGCCACCCCGGCGGAGATCGTGGCATGGTGTCGGCGCCACCTGCCCGGTGACGCCGATGACGGCCCCGCCGTCTGGCGGGAGTTCGCGGGCCCCGAGGTCTCCGTCCCGGCCCCGATCCCGAACCCGACCGTGCAGCACACCTTCCCGCTGGTCTGGCGCCCGCCACTGGAACCCGAACCGCACGGCCGGCTTCCCCGCGGGCGGCGCCGTACGGCACTGATCGCCGCGGCCGCGGTGACGGCGGGGGCCCTGCTCGTGACGGGCCTGATCTGGGCGGTCAAGGGAACGGCGGGCCTGCGGGACGCGGAAGCGTCCAAGTCGAAGCAGCGCACGTCGGCCGCGTCCACGGCCGCGCCCAAGTCCGCGTCGACCGGCCCGGCGACCGGCCCGGCGACCGGCTCGGCGGCCGGCGCCGCCCCCGCGCCGCAGGCCTCCACCCCGGCACCGAGCACGCCCGCGCCGTCCAAGCCGCCGGCTCCCGTCCCCTACGCCGCCGTGCAGCTGGAACAGGACAACTCGGTCGCCATCAAGGAACCGGTGGAGCGTGCGGACCGGACCGGTGACCTCCGCCTGAAGTGCGAGTACAGCCTCTGCGACCTGGAGAGCGACACGAGCGTGATCACCATGCTGCGCGGCAAGGAGAGCGGCAGCCTCGACACGTGCCGGACCGCCCTCCAACATGCCGACAGGAAAGAGGCCGCGCTCTCCGTGGCAGCGGCCGGCAGTCAGTTCTGCATCAAACACCCCTCGGGGGACATCGCGTTGTTCGTGCTCCAGCTCAAGCAGATCATCGCGATGAGTGACGGGCCGCATTGGGTGACCGGCGACCTGACCATCTGGCGCGCCGCCTGACGCGCCGTGCGCCCGGCGCCGGCCGTCTCGCGATCCGGGCCTGTCGGCACGCGCTGTTAGGGTGGCATGCGCCCGTCAAGGGCGGGCCTTTTCAGCCACTGACACACCAACGGGGTTCGATACGTGAAGCTTCGCCATGTCCGCGCAATCGCCGTCTTCGGCATCGCCATCGTCGCCCTCACCGGAGCCCGCGGCTCCCACGGCGGCAGCTGCGGCGGCAGCCACGGCTCCAGCAGCTCCAGCCACAGCTCCAGCGGCGGTTCCAGCGGCGGCAGCCACGACAGCAACAACAGCAGCACCACCTCCGGCGGTACCTCGGTCACCGGCGGCTCCAGCAGCAGCAACAAGGCCGAGCGCGACATCCGCATCGACGCGTGCAAGCTGGACGCCACCGGCAAGAACCTGGTCGCCAAGCTCACCGTCACCAACAGCGGTTCGCTGGACTACACCTACAACATCACCATGAAGTTCCGCGGCAGCGCGGGCTCGACCGCGACCCCCGCCACGGCCATGGTCGCGAACCTCAAGGTCAAGGCGGGCGCCTCCCAGCAGGCCGAGGCCACGACGCCGTACATCGGCAAGGGCGACGGCAGCGAGTACAAGGAGTGCGTCGTCTCCACCGCGTCGCGGAGCTGACCCGTCCCGCCCTCCGGGGCTGAGTTCCGGGCAGTACGCATCGAAGCAACGGGCCCCCACGAACGTGGGGGCCCGTTCGCGTGTGCCGGGACGGTAGGAGACCTGTGGTCGCTTGACATCAACCCCACCCCTGCACCACCCTTTCACTACTTACCTAGTGAAAGGGTGGTGCAGGTTCGTGCTGGAATACCGGATCGACCGGCGTAGTGGCATCGCCACGTACCTGCAGATCGTCCAGCAGACCAAACAGGCCCTGCGCCTGGGCCTGCTGGAACCCGGCGACAAACTGCCGACCGCGCGCGAGGTCGTGGAAGCCACAGCCATCAACCCCAACACCGTCCTCAAGGCCTACCGCGAGCTGGAACGCGAAGGGCTCGTCGAGGCGAAGCGGGGCCTGGGCACCTTCATCCGGAAGTCCCTGGGCAGCGGAACCGCCCCGGCCGACTCCCCGCTGGGCGCCGAACTCGCCGACTGGGCGCGGCGCGCCCGCGACTCCGGGCTGGAACGGGACGACGTGGCCGCGCTTTTCACATCCGTACTGGAACGACACTTCAAGGGGGACGGCGCCGCATGACGCCAACCGTGATCGAGGCGGAAGGCCTCGGCCTTCGCTACGGACGCAAGGGAGGATGGGCGCTGCGCGACTGCTCCTTCAGGCTCCCCGAAGGCCGGGTGTGCGCCCTCGTCGGCCCGAACGGAGCGGGGAAGTCGACCCTGCTGATGCTCGCGGCCGGGCTCGTGCTCCCCACGGAGGGCACCCTGCGCACCGTGCCGCGCGAGAACCTGGCCTACGTGGGCCAGGACAAGCCCCTCTACCCGCAGCTCACCATCGGCGAGACCCTGCGCCTGGGCCAGGAGCTCAACCCCGGCCACTGGGACGCCGGGGCGGCGCAGCGGATCGTCGACGCCGGGGCGCTCGACCCGCACACCAAGGTCCGTACGCTCTCCGGAGGCCAGCGCACCCGCGTCGCCCTGGCCCTGGCCCTCGGCAAGCGCCCCGGCCTGCTCCTCCTCGACGAGCCGATGGCCGACCTCGACCCGCTCGCCCGGCACCAGCTCATGGGCACGCTGATGGCCGACGCCGCCGACAACGGCACCACGGTGGTGATGTCCTCGCACATCCTCACCGAGCTGGAGGGCGCCTGCGACCACCTCCTCCTCGCCGACGGCGGCCGGATCCGCCTCTCCGGCCCCATCGACGACATCGGCGCGGCCCACCGGCTGCTCACCGGGCCCGTCACCGCCTCCGCCGAACTCGCCGCGCACACCGTCGTCGAGTCCCGTACGACGGGCCGCCAGCTCACCGCACTCGTGCGGCTGCGGGGCCCCGTCGACAGCGGGACCTGGCAGACGACGTACCCCTCCCTGGAGGAGCTCTTGCTCGCCCACCTGCGTTCCCCCGACGCCCCGCCGTTCACCGCCGAGGACGCCCCGGCCACCACGGGGGTGCGGGCATGAGCGCGCTCACCCTGAAGGGCCCGTACTGGGCCACGGTCCGCCAGCACCGGCGCGCACTGTGGACCGTGCCCGCCGTCGTGGTGGCCGGCCTCGCCGCGGTGCTCGCCCTGCGCGCGTTGGCCTCGGACCCCTCCTCCGACGCGATCCCGTACGCGAACCACGGGTGGCGCGTGCTGGGGCTGTTCATGGACTACGCGGGCATGGGCCTGCTGTTCCTGCCGCTGCTGGTCGGGGCCTTCGTGGCCGGCCCGATGACCGCCCGGGAGCTGGAGAGCGGCACGTGGCGGCTCGCCCTCACCCAGTCGTCCACTCCCAGGGCCTGGCTGGGGGCGAAGGTCCTCGTCGCGGCGCTGGTGTCGGCCCTGGGGTCGGCCGCGCTGGTGCTCGTCTACCGCATCGGCTGGTCCCGGGTGTCCAGCACCTACCAGCTCACCTGGTTCGACCGGGGCACCTACGAGGCCACCGGCCCGGTGCTGACCGCCTACTGCCTGCTCGGCGTCGCCGTCGGAGCCGTCGTCGGACAGCTCGTGCGGCGCACCGTCGCCGCCATGGCGGCCGGGGGGTTCCTCACCGGACTCGTGCTGTTCGCGCTCAGCTCCCTGCGGTGGTCGCTCCTGCCCACACAGAGCAACACCATCCCCTTCTCCGGCCACATGTCACAACTGGTGCCGTCCAATTCTTTGATGACGGACTGGGGGCTCGTCACCTCCTCGGGCGCGCGCCTGCCCGAGACGGCCTGCTTCGAGCGCACCCAGCGCTTCAACGACTGCCCGGCCGACCTGAACGTCACCAGCCGGTACGCGGAGTTCCACCCGGCCTCGCACTACTGGCCGACGCAGCTCATCGAAACCTCCATCGTGCTGGTCCTGGCCGCCGCCGCCCTCTACGCCGCCTTCCGGCTCGTACGGGTCCGCCGCGGCTGACGGCCCCCACCGGCCACCCGGAAAACGGCCGAGGCCGGCACCCCCGAAGGGGTGCCGGCCTCACGCCGTGGACCAGTGTGCAGGGAGGTCAGGCGGCCGTCACGACCTCCTCCTTGGGGGCGGCCCCCTCGGCCGGGGCCCCTTCCTTTCCGCCCCGCATGACCACCATGGCCAGCAGCGCCGCGGCCAGGACACCGATCGCGCTGACGGTGAGCGTGGTGGACATCGAGGCGGTGAAGGCCTCCTTCGCGGCCTGGACCAGACCCGCGTCGCCCTGGGCGACGGCCAGCGCGCCGCCGATCGACTGCTTGGCCTGCTCAGGGGAGCCGGCCGGCATCTCCGCGGAGAAGGTGCTGGTGAGCAGCGAGCCGAGGATGGCGATGCCGAGTGCGGTGCCGGCCTGCTGGATGGTGTCGTTCAGCGCGGAGCCGACGCCCGCCTTGTCGGCCGGGATGGTCCCCATCAGGGCGCCCACCGCGGCCGGCATGGCCAGACCTGCGCCGAGGCCGAGCAGACCCAGGGAGACCGCCGGGACGGTGAAGCCGCCGTCCGCGTCGACGGTGGTCAGCAGGCCGAAGGAGGCCGCCATCAGGATCATCCCGGCCAGGATCAGCCACCGGTGGCCGACCTTGGCGGTGAGCTTCGCACCGACCCCGTTGCCGATCAGCGCGGCCACGGCCAGCGGGGTGAAGGCCAGACCGGCCTTGACCGGGGAGTACCCCAGCACCGACTGGAGGTACTGCGTGAGGACCAGGAGCAGACCGCCGTTGCCGATCTGGACCAGGGCCAGCGCGACCGAACCGCCGGTGAAGTTGCGGTGCTTGAAGAGGACCAGCGGGACCATCGGCGAGGCGGTGGTGTTCTCCCAGACCACGAAGCCGACCAGCGAGACGACGGCGACGGTGAGGGTGACCAGCCCGCGGCCCTGGAAGGCGCCGTGCTGCGGGATCTCGATGATCCACCAGACCAGGGCGGTCATGCCGACGGCGGAGAGGACGGCGCCCAGCGGGTCGGGCTTCTGCCAGGGGGCCTTGGACTCGGGCATCAGCAGCAGACCGGCCGCCACGGCCAGGATGACGACGGGCACGTTGATGAAGAAGATCGAGTGCCAGGAGAAGCGGTCGATCAGGACACCGCCGAGGACCGGGCTGCCGACCAGGCCGAGCATCGACACCGAGCCCCAGGCCGCCATCGCCTTCGGGCGCTCCTCCTCGTCGAAGACCGTGATCAGGATCGACAGGGTGGACGGCATGATCAGCGCGCCGCCGATGCCCATGGCCGTGCGGACGGCTATGACCTCGCCCGGGGTGGTGCAGTACACCGCGGCCAGGGACGCCGCCCCGAAGAGCAGCAGACCGATGATCATCACCTTCCGGCGGCCGAACCGGTCACCGAGGCTTCCCGAGGTCAGCAGCAGACCGGCGAAGACCAGTACGTAGGAGTCGAGGATCCACTGGATCTGCTGGGGGCTCGCCCCGATCGACTCGGTCATGGCCGGCACGGCGACGGTCAGCGCCATGCTGTCGACCACCAGGACCAGCGTGCTGAGGCAGAGCACGATCAGGATCCACCAGCGGTGCGGACTGCGGGCCTCGGCCCCTGTGACTGTCATCGGTCTTCCCTCTCCTCTTGCGCACACTGTTCCGACTGGTGCGCACACTGTTCCGGGCGTTGCGAACACCGTACGCCCATGCGCACACTGTTCGCAACCCTTGAACCCTGTACGCTGGATGCGCACGCCGTACGCAAAGGAGCGAGCCCATGGCCGCCGAGATGAAGCCGCAGTCCGTTCCCTCCGTCTGGACCCGCCGCCCGCGTGAGGCGGAACAGCCCGCGCTGTCCCGGGACGCGATCGTCCGGGAGGCGATCGTGATGCTGGACGCCGAGGGCATCGAGGCCCTGAGCATGCGGAAGCTGGCCGCCCGGCTGAACGCCGGAGCGACCTCCCTGTACCGCCATGTCGCCACCAAGGACGAGCTGATGGAGCTCGCCGTGGACGAGGTCTTCGGGGAGCTGGACGTGCCGTCGGCCGGCTCCGCCGACTGGCGGACGGCGGCCGCCGGGGCCGCCGAAGCGTTCCGTGCGACTGCCCTGAGCCACCCGTGGCTGTCCTCGGTACTGGGCCAGGCCGGCCTGGCCTACCTCGGCCCCAACCTGATGTCGTACTCCAGCCGGCTGGCGGCCCTGTTCGTCGAGGCGGGATTCCCCGAACCCCCGCGGGCGATCGAGACCCTGCTCGCGTACGTGATCGGCATGAGCACCACCGAAGCGGCATGGCTGACCACGGTGGCCCGGTCCGGGGAGACGGAGGCCGGTTTCATCACCCGCCTCATGCCCGCCGCCCAGCAGGCCGCCGAGGGCCACGACGTCCTCACCGAGTCCTACGCGGCCGCCGCGACCGCGGTGTCGAAATCCGACCCGGCCGCCATGCGCGACGCCAAGTTCGCCTACGGCCTGGAGGTCGTGCTCGACGGCCTGGCCCTGCGCCTCCCGGCCGGCACCCCGCCCGCGGAGTAGGGCTCACCCCATCCGGTAGCGGGCCTCGATGCCCGCGATCACGAGCGCCAGACCCTCCTCGAACCCCTCGTCGTAGTTCTGGAAGAGGTCCGCTCCGGCGGCCGCGGCCAGCGGGAATCCGTCCATGCGGGCGGCGCGCTCGTCGACGTCGTACCCCTCCCTGCGGTCACCGGGGAGGGGCTCGACACCCTGCTCCTCGGTGACGAACCCGAGGGTGAAGAAGTACGCGGTCGTCGTGGCCCGCACCGCCTGCGGCAGCGTGAAGCCCGCCTCCGTGAACGCCCGCAGGTTCTCCTCCATCTGCACCGCGTGCTCGGTGCCCGTGAAACGGGTGCCGCTGAAGACCTTCGCGCCGTCGCGGTAGCCGAGCAGCGCCGCGCGCAGACCGCGGTTGCCGGCCGTGAGCCGTTCCTGCCAGGTGGCGTCCGCCGCGAGGTCCGAGCCCGCGACCATCCTGCGGTACATCTCGGTGGCCATCTCGTCGAGCAGTTCCTGCTTGCCCTGGAAATGCCAGTACAGGGCCGGTGCCTGCACCTGAAGGTCCTTCGCGATCGCCCGCAGCGTCAGGCCGTCGAGGCCCACCTCGTTGAGCAGCCGCAGCGCCGCGTCCACGACCTGCTTCTTGTCCAGTCTGGGAGATCTCCGCGCCGTCACGCTTGACAGCTTAACACCGTTAAGTGCATCCTCCCGGAGGCGCAGCTTAACAACGTTAAGGAGAAGCGGACATGATCATCGAACGAGACGTACTCATCGTCGGCGCGGGTCCCACCGGCCTCACGCTCGCGGTGGACCTGGCCCGCCGCGGAGTGCGCGCCCTCGTCGTGGAGCGGGCCGACGGCCTCTTCCCCGGCTCCCGCGGCAAGGGCATCCAGCCCCGCACCCAGGAGGTCTTCGACGACCTGGGCGTGGGCGAGGCGATCCGGGCGGCCGGCGGCCCCTACCCGGTCGGCGCGATCTGGCAGGACGGCCAGTGCGTCGGCGAGCACCGGATGTTCGACGAGTCCGACGAGGGCAGCGAGGACTCCCCCTACCGCGAGCCCTGGATGGTGCCCCAGTGGCGCACTCAGGAGATCCTCGCCGCCCGCCTCGCGGAACTGGGCGGCGAAATCGCCTTCGGCCGCGAACTGGTGACCCTGGATCAGGACGAGGACGGTGTGACCGCCGGCTTCACCTCGGGCCCGCCGGTCCGCGCCCGCTACGCCGTCGCCGCCGACGGCGGCCGCTCCACCGTCCGCCGCATGCTCGGCATCGCCATGACCGGCGAGACCGTCGACCCGAACCCGATGCTCGTCGCCGACGTCCGCATCGACAACCTCGACCGCGACAACTGGCACATCTTCCCGCCCGCCGGCGACACCGGCTTCCTCGCGATCTGCCCCCTCGCCGGCACGGAGGACTTCCAACTGGTGGCCCAGTTCCCCCAGGGCACCACCATCGACCCCTCCCTCACCACGATCCGCGAGGTGGTGGCGGCCCGCTCCCACCTCTCGCCCGACGACGTGACCGCCATGAGCTGGGCCTCGGACTTCCGCCCCAGGGCCGCCCTGGCCGACCGCTTCCGCGAGGGCCGCGTCTTCCTCGCCGGAGACGCCGCGCACGTCCACTCGCCCGCCGGCGGCCAGGGACTCAACACCAGCGTCCAGGACGCCTACAACCTCGGCTGGAAGCTCGACGCCGTACTGAACGGCCAGGCATCCGAGTCGCTCCTCGACACCTACGAGGAGGAGCGCCTGCCCATCGCCGCCGACATGCTGGGCCTCTCCACCCGGATCCACCGGGGCGAAGCCCGCCGCGGCGCGGCCACGCAGCAGCTGCACCTCAATTACCGAGGCTCCTCACTCGCCGTGGAAACCCGCACGGACCTTCCCGAAGGAGCCCTGCGCGCAGGCGACCGAGCCCCGGACGGATCCGCCGCCACCCGCCTCTTCGACGAGTTCCGCGGCCCGCACTGGACCCTCCTGGCCATCGGACCCGCCGCCTCGGCCGACCTCCCCCCGCTGCACACCGTCCGCCTCCCCGCCTACGAGCCCTACGGCAACGGCCTCTTCCTCATCCGCCCCGACGGCTACATCGGCTGGGCCGGCGACTCCCCGGCCGACATCACCCCGTACCTCGCCCACACCGGCCTCTGAGGCCTCAGATCATCAGCAGCAGCCGCGTGTTCGGCACCAGCTTCCGGTTCACGCTGGTGCTCTGCACGAAGATCGTGAAGTCGTCGTTGTGGTCCGGCTTGACGCGAGCCTCCGCATCCGGAAGCCCGAGCAGGGCACGGGCCTCCGGCCCCGTGTACACCCGGTCCGTCTTCTTCTCCAGCACCGCGATCTGCTTCCGCGCCTGGATCTTCTCGGACTTGCTCAGCTGATAGAAAGCACAGCCGGTGCGATAAGTGTGACCGCATTCGATGACCCATTCGCGTATCGAGGCATCGCGGGCGACCGGAATCAGCTGGTATTGCGACGGCTTCACGGCGGTGAGGCCGGCCGCCTTGATGGTGTCCTTGTTGACCGCGTCCGCGCCGGTGGAGAAAACCGCCCGCGATCCCCGGATTCCCTGGCTGCGGCCCACCATGAATTTCTCGGTGGCCTGCCGAATGACCTGCCCCGCCTCTTCCAGACCCTGTGTGCTCGTGGCGTCCCAGATGGCGATGTTGTCCTTCGGGAAGCCGCACTGCATGGCCTCGCGCTTGCCCATCTGGTCCGGCACGAGGACCGCCAGGGTCCAGTTGTCCTCCTGCGTCTCGAACATCTTGGCCACGGCCTGCACCAGCTGGCGCGGATCCCTGCTGAAGGCCTCCGGGCTGCGATGACTCGCGTTCTCCTGCCCGTCGGTCAGCACGAACGTCAGGAAGCTGTGGTCACCGTACAGTTGCGCCGTCTGCGCCAGCTCCCGCTGCGACTTCAGCGTGGCCGCCAGCAGGGCCGTCATCCCGCCGGCGCGGTACAGCTGCTTCAGGGACGGCATGCGCAGCACGTCCTTGTCGTAGATGACGCATTCCACGTTCTCCGCGAAGACGTACACCGTCACGCGGGTTTCCTGGTCCAATTCCTGTGACCGGCGGGCCAGATAGGCGATCTGCTGATCCGCCACCTCGATGACCTTGCCGCTCAGGTGCGACATGGACGAACTGGCATCCAGTACGAGAGCAACGTGATTGATGTAATTCTGGTTTCCGGACATGGCGGCTCCCCCTCTTCCGGACTTCTCCGAATCGATACTCGAATCCTCGCACCCGCCACTGACAATCGATCTTGGACGGGGACTGCCGGCCCGACGCGGACGGCGACGCGTCCCGGGCCGCGAGCGGGGCGGCCGGGCCGCCGCCCCCAGCGTAGCCTTCACTCTCAATCCATTGCAACGAACCTCGGCGATCATTGCATTGAAGTTCAATCCAACGCAACGATTTCACGCCTCTGACCTGCATTGATCGGATCTTCAAGCAACGAACGTGTTGCCAGAATCCATGAACGCAACGTAGCTTTCGGTCATCAGAAACAACGAGCCGAAGGACAGAACAATGCAGAACTTCGCCACCGCCGCCCCCGTCTCCGCCGTCCTCGACATCCCCGCCGGCCTCATCCGGTTCATCGCCGCCGACCGCACCGACACCACCGTCGAGGTCCTCCCCGCCGACGCCTCGCAGAGCCGCGACGTGAAGGCGGCGGAGCGGATCACGGTCTCCTACGCCGACGGAACCCTGCGGATCGAGGCCGCGCCGGCCAAGAACCAGCTGCTGGGCAACTCGGGTTCGGTCGAGGTCACCGTCCAGCTGCCGGCCGGCTCCCACATCGAGGCGAAGGCGGCCCTGGCCGACTTCCACGGGACGGGCCGCCTCGGCGACGTGACCTTCGAGGCCGCCCAGGCGACCGTCGAGCTCGAGGAGGCCGCGAGCACCCACCTCACCCTCCAGTCGGGGGACATCACCGTCGGCCGCCTCGCCGGCCCCACCACGATCCACACCCAGAAGGGCGACATCCAGATCACCGACGCCGTCCGCGGCAAGGTCGAACTGCGCACCGAGCACGGCGACATCACGGTCGCCGCCGCCCAGGGCGTCTCCGCCACCCTCGACGCCGACACGGCCTACGGCCGCATCCACAACTCCCTCCTCAACACCGAGGGCGCCGGCGCCGCCCTCGACATCCACGCCACCACCGCCTACGGCAACATCACCGCCCGCGGCAACTGAAGGACGGGGCAGCCGCGGGGAGTCTCGGTGGCCCTTGAGGAGCGCGCCGCGAAGCCGTCTTCAACCTTTCGGCGACGGCGCTGCTCAGAGACGGGTGACGTACGGCCCACGACCGGGCCGTACGGACCGCCCCCGAAGGGACCGATCAACCGATGAAGCGCGCACTGCTCGCACTCACCGGCGGCCTCGCCGCCCTGACCCTCGCCTTCAGGCCCGCGCCAGGCCCCTGGATCACAGAGGAGTTCCCGGCGGGCGAAGCCCGGCTGCTCGCCGTCGAGCGCATCGACGCCCACACCACCTGGACGGCGGGCTTCCGCACATCCACCGAGGGCAAACGGAAGGTCCTCCACCCCGTCCTGTTCGGTCGGGAGGACTCCTCGCACACCTGGAAGCGGATACCGACCCCGCTCGACGACACCAACATCCGCATCAACGCAATCGGATCCGGCCCCGACGGCGACGCCTGGCTGGTGGGCGACGCCGACGTGGCGCTGCGCACGATCCACACCGCGCGCCACGACGCCACCGGCTGGAAGCCGGTACCCGTACCCCTGCCCGAGTCCGCGCTGAGCGGCGGCCTCCTCGGGGTGGCCGCCGTCGACGACGACGATGCCTGGGCGGTCGGCTGGACCCAGCCCAACGGTCCGCTCCTCACCTTCCAGGGACTGATCGAGCACTGGGACGGCACCGCCTGGCGCCAGGTGGCACCGCCCGCGCTCGACACCGACGACTGGTCGCTGCGGGCCATCACCGCGAACGCCCCGGACGACATCTGGGCCGCCGGCACCATCGGCACGCCCGAAGGAGCCCGCCCCCTCCTGCTGCACTACGACGGCACGTCGTGGACCCGACACCCCGCACCCGAACTCGGCTCCCTCAGCGGCGAGTTCACGGCCATGGCATCGAACGGCCCGAATGACGTCTGGGCGGTGGGCCGCGTCGAACGCGGTACGAACCGTACGGACCACGGGCTGGTCGCACACTTCGACGGCACCCGCTGGAGCGTGGTCGACGCCCCCGTCGGCCAAGGCCGCCTCTACGGCGTGACCGCCACACGCGACACGGTCGCCGTGGTCGGCGCCCAGAACGCGACCAAGCCCATCGGGGCACGACTGCACTACGGCCGCTGGCAGTCACTGCGCCTCCCGGAGGTGGGCACCCAGGGCACGATGCCCGTAGGCGTCGTCCCCACGGGCAGGGCGCTCACCATCGTCGGGCCGGCCATCAACGCACCGACCACCGGCGACGAGGACGGGGCCATCACCCTCCCCTTCGCGATCAGGGGATTCTGACTGACCGCCCGGGCGGCCGGCCGCTCGTATGACCTTTCTCCGGAGAGGGGTTCTGTCCTGCCATTGGAGTGAAGGACCGTTCCCCGTTGCCAGGACGTGATGTTGAACAGGCCACACGCACTTTCCCGGCGTGTGATCGAGTTATAGGAGAATCATGCGTATTCGCTCTGCTCTCACGTCCTCTGTCCTGGCCGCGGGCATCCTGCTCGGCGGTGCGGGTGCGGCCCTGGCCGACGACGGCGTCGAGATCGGCAGCTTCTCGGGCGGCCACTCGCAGTACGCCCGCACCTGCGCTTCGGCCGCGGCGGTCCCGGCGGTCGTCGGCCCGGTCTACACCTCGAACTGTGAAGCAGAGGGCGAGAAGGAGTGGGCCGACGCGGCTCACCTGGGCGCCAACTGACGACCGGCGCAGCCTGACGGGGCGGTCGACCGGACGCGTCGACCGCCCCCGATCCCACCCCGATCCCACCCCGGCTCCGCCCGGCCCCGTCGGCGGCCCGGTTAGGAAACCCCGGTCACACCCGTCTTGGCCAGCAGTTCGTGGAGGCGCTCCTGCTCTTCCCGCGAGAGCCGCGCCAGGGGAGACCGGGTGTCCACGGCGCGTACGAGTCGCGCCCGCGCCCGAACCCCCTGTGGCGTCAGGGTGATCACCTTGATCCGCCGGTCCGACGGCGACGTCTGACGCCGGGTGAGCCCGCGCTCTTCGAGGCGATCGGTGAGGAACGTGACGGTCGAGGGGTCGCAACCCAGCGTCGTGGCCAACGCGCGCATGGAAGGCGGTGGCACACCGGGGTCGAGGTGCCACAACACGTTGGCGAGCGCCTCGGTGAGGTCCGACTCCGCCAGCAGTTCGGCGAAGGCCGCGCTGGTCTGCGCGGCGAGCGCGTAGATCTGCTTGAAGATGGCGTGGCTGAGCGGCTCATCGCCGCCGTCGGGCATCGCGGGCACCCCCCGACCTTACGTGAAGCGTCAAACCCTTGAAGGATCCAAGCATTTCCACAATGCTTGGAGAGTCCAAGCAACCGCGCCGCCGCATCGGCAGACGGAGGCAGACTCATGCACCTGGCCGTCTTCGGCGCCACCGGCCATACGGGCCGCCACCTGGTCGACCAAGCCCTGGACTCCGGACACCACGTCACCGCGCTCGCCCGGCGCCCCGCCGAGCTCCCCGCCCGCGCACGCCTGCGGGTCTTCGAGGGCGACATCCGCAGCGCGGAGTCCGTGGCGCGGACCATCGCCGGCGCGGACGCCGTCATCAGCGCACTGGGCCGGCGCCGTTGGGGGACCACGGTCTGCGCCGACGCGATGCGCACCGTCCTGCCCGCGATGGCCGCCCACGACGTGCGCCGCCTGATCGCCCTCGGCAACTACGGCACGGCCGACAGTCGACACCCCGGCATCTACACCGCCACCGTGTGGATCGCGATCAGATCCATCATGCGGGACAAGGAACGGATGGAGCGGCTCATCCGGGCCGGTGGCACGGCCTGGACCATCGTCCGCCCGGCGGCCCTCACCGAAGGCCCCCTCACGGCGCGCTACCGCACCGGAACCGACCTCCGTCTCACCTTCGCCTCGAAAGTCGCCTTCGCCGACGTGGCCCACTTCATGCTCGCGCAGCTCACCACGGAGGAGCACGTGCGCGAAGCGGTGGCGATCGGCCCCGCCCGGGCCTGACGACGAGGGCGCCCCCACGAACGGAAATTCATACAGCCGTATTGAACAAACGTATTACACACGCGTATAGTCAACCTCGTTCGCAGGACCGCCACCCCGCCACCCGAACCGAGGGAGCACCACCGCCATGACCGTCCAGCCCACTCGTGCCACCCTGACCGTCGACGGCCGCACCCTGTCCTACCTCGACTTCGGCGGCACCGGCCGACCCCTCGTGGCCCTGCACGGCCACCTCTCCGAGGGCGCCTCCTTCACCGGCCTCGCCGCAGCCCTCGGCCCCGAATGGCGGGTGATCGCCCCCGACCAGCGAGGCCACGGCGACTCCGACCGCGCCCCCGAATACACCCGCGCCGGCTACATCGCCGACCTCCTCGCCCTCGTCGACCACCTCGGCATCGACCGCGCGGTCTTCCTCGGCCACTCCCTCGGCGGGTTCAACGCCCTCCACCTGGCCGCCGAACGCCCGGAGCTGGTCGAGGCCCTGATCAACGTCGACACCGCCGTGGACCTCCCCGACCACGGCGCCGGCCCCCTCGCCTTCGTCCTCGGCTTCCCCTACACCGCGGCCACCCGCGAGGAACTGGCCGCCGCCTGCGGACCCCTGGCCGCCGCCCTCGGCCCCGTACTGCGCCCGCTGCCCGGCGGCGCCGGCTGGCGGCTCCCGTTCCACCCGCAGGACACCGTCGACTCCGAGAACCTCGTCCACGGCGACCACTGGAAGCAGTGGCTCGCCACCGACTGCCCCGCGCTCCTGATCCACGGCCTGCGCAGCCAGGTCCTGCCCGCCGACCAGGCCGAGGCCATGTGCTCCAAGCGCCCCGGCACGATCTACCGCTCCCTGGACACCGACCACTTCGTCCACCAGGCCGACCCCGAGGGCTTCACCACCACGGTCCGCGAGTTCCTCGCGAGCATCTGAACCACCCTCACCACCCCTCGAAGCGGTCCGGCGCCGAGCGCCGGCCCCATGCGATAGTCGCCGCATGGACCGAGCTGACGAGAGCACGGACGCAATCGCGCCGAGCGCAGAGGAGTACGCCGCCGTGCGCACCGCCGTTGCCGCGGTCGCACCCACGTGGGCGGGCGGACAGCCGGTCTCCCTGGGCGGGTTGTTCGACGGTTGGAGGGACTTGGCCGACGAAGTGGAGGAGGGCTACTCGTGGTGTGCGCCCGAACTCGACAACGACACCTGGTGCCGGAGCGTCCTGGCGCGCATCTGGCCGATGCTCCCCGCGCGAGTCCGGGAAATCAGGGGACCGGAGCTCGACGCCATCGACGAGCGGTACCGCCGGGCCACGGTGCCGTGGCCCGGGCGTCCTGAGGACGGCGCCGACTGGTGGACCTGGCGGGTTCCCCGGCGTCTGATGGTGGAGGCGTCCGATCAGCGTGGGGAGGACTGGCCCGCGGATTGGGGAATGATGCCGTTCCCCAGGCCGGCTTCCGTGGAGGTCATCCCCTGGGAGTGACGCGGCCCGACCGCCGGTGTACGTCCCCGGCCGCCCCGCTCACCGCATGCTCCAGGCGCTGATCGCCGCGAGCGGGATGCGGAAGGACTCGCCCAGTGCCGTCGGCAGGCTGCTGGAACCGGAGATGAGCTGGCAGCCGTGGAGGTGCAGGAAGGCGGGCGGGTAGGCGGGGATCTCCGTGGCCTCGTGGGAGAAGTCCTCCGCGAACCGTTCGTCGGGGAGGCCCGCGTCACCGAGGTGTTCGGCGAGGTCCGTGGCCCAACGCCGGTGCGCCGCGATGCGACCCGTGATCACCGCGCCCTGCGTCACGACCGTGATGCGAGGGCCTTCGCCCTCCATCTCCGTCCGGTTGATGAGGTCGATGAGCAAGTCGTCTCGTGTGGTCATGCCCAAACTTTAATGATCATGGTCGGAGATCCCGTTCGCGCGCCGGCCGCTGGTTCGGCCAGCCCTTTTCGTGCGCGAGGAGCGCCGCCTCCACCCGGTTGGCGGCGCCGAGACGGCGCATGAGGGTGGCCAGGTGCTTGCGGTACGTACGCACCGACACCCCGAGACGGCGCGCCGCCGTCTCGTCCTTGTCGGCCTCCCTCAGCATCGTGAGGATCTCGCGTTCGATGGCGGACGGCATGTCCGATCATCGCCCTCCTCCCCGCCGGATGGCACGCGGAGGTCGACGAACTGCGGGAGGACCTCGCCCGCCTCGTGATAGCGGCACCCCCCGGAACCACCACGGCCCAGACCACTCGCGTCGCCACCGGCATCCTGTCCCAACCCGGCCTCCGGGACTGGCGCCTGGCCGATCACCGACCCACGGAAAGGCGGGGAGGGGGCGGGACGGCAGCCCCTATGGTGATCTTGAGAAGCCGCACCGATCGACCCGGAGGCATTGTGTCCCTACAGATGAAGCTGTGCGCGATAACGCTCGACTGCTCCGATCCGATGGCTCTGGCGGCGTTCTACCAGCAGGCCACCGGCCTCGAACCGCACCCGAAGTCCAACGCCGAATTCGCCGGTCTGCGCGGTGAGGACGGACTCTTCATCGGCTTCCAACGGGTCGACGACTACCGGGCTCCCAGCTGGCCCGACCAGACCGTTCCTCAGCAGTCCCACCTCGACTTCAAGGTCGACGACCTGGACGAAGCCGAGACCCGACTGCTCGAACTGGGCGCGGGCAAGCCCGACCACCAGCCGAACCGGGACAGGTGGCGGGTCCTCACCGATCCGGCCGGCCATCCCTTCTGCCTCGTCACGAGCTGATGGACGCCGATCCTTCGTGTTCAACCGTGTTCAACTGCCCCGCGGGTGCAGTTGAACACGCGTTGACCCCGCCGCGGAGTCCCGGGCATTCTTCTGCCGTTGCCGGGAAACACCCCGGCAGAAACGCACAGGCAGAAGGGAAGTGAATCTCATGGAGAACGTCGACTTCGACGACATCGAGTTCATCGAGACCGCCGAGGAACTCCTCGCGACCTCGTACTACAAGAACATCCAGTAATTGTTCCTGTAGTAATGCCTGCGTGAAGGGCGGCGTCGATCCGGACGCCGCCCCTTCGCGTTGTACGGGCGAAAACCGGACAGGTTCGCCCCGAACCCCGAACGGGATTTGTGATGAGCGGTGCGGAAGTGGGAGGCTGCCGAAATGACGACGACTGAAGCGGTATGGGAAGAGCGTGTGGCCGCGCTCTGGGAACAGCTGGACGACCACGAGGAGGAGGAGTTCCTCGCCCGGGTCGAGGCCCTGGCCGCGGAACTCCCCGAGGGGGACCCGCGGGGACTGTTCGAGCGCGCCTGCGCCCACGACTCCACCGGCCACTCCGACCTCGCGGCCCCGCTCTACCGCGAGGCCCTGGCCACCGGCCTGACGGGCGTACGGCGTCGCCGCGCGGTCATCCAGATGGCCAGCTCGATCCGCAACCTCGGCCAGGCCAAGGAGAGCGTCGCCCTGCTGGAGGCGGAGCGGGCCGAGGGCTCGGACCTGCTCGACGACGCCGTCGTCGGCTTCCTCGCCCTGGCGCTGGCCGACACCGGCCGCGAACGCGAGGCCCTGTCGCTGGCCCTGACCGCGCTCGCCCGGCACCTGCCGCGCTACAACCGCTCGCTGGCCAACTACGCCGGCGACCTCGTCCCGTAGCCGCACCCCAGCCCCGCATTTCCGATTTCCGAACCGGAACCGCTGGACCGATGAAACCGCTGGACCGCTGAAACCGCGGCCCCGACCCACAGGTCGGGGCCGCTTTCGTTTCCGTTCAACTGCGCCGAAGCCCGTGCAGTTGAACGCCGTTGACCCTCCCGGCGCCCCCGGGCATTCTTTTCTCATCGCCGGGGAAAACCCCGGCGGACCGGAAAGAAACGAAGGGAAGTGAATCTCATGGAGAACGTCGACTTCGACGACATCGAGTTCATCGAGACGGCCGAGGAGCTGCTCGCCACCTCTTACTACAAGAACATCCAGTAATTGTTCTTGAAGTAGCGCTGTGGCGGAGGGCGGCGCCGAAAGGCGCCGCCCCTCCCCGCGGCCCGATTCTTTCGAGGAGCTCGGTATGGCGAACTACGCATTCGCAGATCTGGTGGGGGACGAGCAGGTCTTCTTCGCCGAATACTTCAACAAGAAGCCCATGCTGCGGAAGAACGCCGTGCCGGGAGACCCGCGCGACATCCTCTCGCACCGCAAGCTGGACCAGCTGGTCAACCTTGAAGTCGTCCGGCCGCCCTACATCAAGGTCAACCTCGGGGGCAACGGCGTCCCCGAGCAGGGCTACACCCGCAACGTCGTCGTCCAGGGCCAGACCATCACCGACGTGGTCGACCCCGAGAAGATCTACGAACTGTTCCGGGCCGGCGCCACCGTCACCTGGTGCTCGCTCAACCAGATCGTCCCGGAACTGCGCGACTTCACCCGCGTCATCAGCGAGAGCATGGCCGTGCGCACCGACTCGGTGGCCTTCCTCACGCCCACCGGGAAGAAGGGCTACCCGCCCCACCACGACCCGGTCGACCTGTTCATCGTCCAGCTCGAGGGCACCAAGCACTGGAAGCTCTGGAACCCGCCGGCCGAACGCCTGGGCGACAACGCGCAGTACACCCTCGAAGGCCTGGGCGAGCCGGAGATCGAGGTCTCCCTCCAGCCCGGCGACGTCCTCTACCTCCCCTACGGCACCCCGCACGCCGCCGCCGCGGAGGGCAAGGCCTCGCTGCACCTGTCCGTCATGATGCGCCCCCGCATGTGGAAGGACCTGCTGCGGCAGACCGTCGAGGAGCTCATCACCGCCGACGAGTCCGGCGAGTTCAACGCGTACCCCTACATCGGGGAACTGCGCTCGCCCGAGGTGGAGACCGGCTTCGCCGAGAAGATCGCCGCCCTCGCGGCGCGCCTGCAGGGCGTGGCCGCCGGCGCCGAACTGGACCGGCTCGCCGACCTCGGCCGCCACATGGAGGGCAGCTCCGCGGGCAACACCTTCCAGGCCATCGCCGACATGGACGAACTCGGCCCGGACGTCCGCCTCAAGAGGGGCAGCGCCCCCCTGGAGTTCGGCGTCAGCGACAACGGCCGGACCCAGATGACCGTCAACGGTCACAAGATCGCGGTACCCACACCGATCGCCGAAACCCTGGCCGCGCTCGGCCCGGACGCGTCGATCGCGGCGTCCCTCATCTTCCCGGGAGCGGACGCGGTCCGCTCGACGAAGGCCGCGCAAGGGCTCACCCGGCTGGGTGTGTTCGAACTGGCCGCGGCCGGCTGACGAGCTGCCGGTACCGGACGTGACCCGTCGCGGACCACCGGACCACCTCCCCGGTGGTCCGCGACGGGCGTCCCCGTGCACGAGTGGAGGCAACAGAAGGTGGACACGTACTCCTTCGAGGATTTCGTCGGCGACCGGGACACGTTCCTCGCCGAGCACTTCAACAAGAAGCCGCTGCTGCGCAAGGGGGCACTGGCGGGCCGCCTCGACGGCCTCCCCTCGGTGCGGCAGCTCGACGACGTACTGGCCCTGGAGACGACCCCGCCCTCCTACCTCCGGGTGACCAAGGGCGGCAAAGGCGTGCCCAGCGGCGCCTACACCCGCACCGTGGCGCGCGGCGCGGCCCTCGCCGAGGCCGTGAACCCCGAGAAGGTCTACGAGCTGTTCCGCTCCGGCGGGACCGTCACCTGGAACTCCCTGCACCACGTGCTGCCCTCGGCCCGCCGGCTCCTGGCACCCTTCACCGACACCTTCGCCTGCGAGGGCGAGGTGGTCCTCTTCGTCACCCCGGCCCGCAACGACGGCTTCTCCCCGCACCACGACTCCATCGACGTGTACGTCGTCCAGGTCGACGGCACCAAGACCTGGCGGGTGTGGGCCACCCCCGAGGTGCGCCGCGGCGACGAGGCCTCGTACACGGCCGAGGAGCTCGGGGAGCCCGTCATCGAGGTGACCCTGCAACCCGGCGACGTCCTGTACGTCCCGCACGGCACCCCGCACGCGGCCGCCGCCCGCAGCGAGCTGTCCCTGCACCTGTCGGTCGGCATCGAGCCCCGCCGCTGGCGCGACCTGCTCCGGGACACCGTCGACTCCGTGGTCCGCGACCCGGAGTTCCACGCGTTCCCGTACCTGCCCGGCGAAGGCCCGCAGGGCGACGAGGCCGTCGCGGACCTGAGCCGGCACATCGAACTCCTCCGGGACCGGCTCGCGAGCCTGGAGCCCGTCTCGGAGGCCAAGCGCCTGGCGCAGACGGGCCGCGAGCGGGCGGGCGCCGGCCGCCCCCGCGAGTTCTCCCGGCTGCACGCAGCCGACGCGCTCACCACCGACTCCCTCGTCCGGCGCAGCAGCGCCCCCGTCGAGATCGGCGAGAGCGACGGGGGCAAGACCGGCATCCGGGTGAACGGCCACCGGATCGCCGTGCCCGACGCCGTCGCCCGCACCCTGCGCGACCTCGACGGCGGCCGCCAGGTCACCACGTCCGAGTTCTTCCCCGGCGTGGACGCCGCCCGCTCCCTGAGCGCCGCCCGCGGGCTCGCTCGCCTCGGCGTCCTCGAATGCGCCGAGCACGCCGTGTTCCCCGTACGACCGTCCACCGCCGACCACCATGACCAGGGGAAGTGAGCCGCGAGATGGCCATTGACACCCGAACTCCGGCCACCACCGAGGCCCCGCCCCCCACCCGCCGGGCCTGGCGCGAGGTGTACATCCTCGCGGGGATGCGCGGCCTGTCCTTCGCCGGCGACATCGCCGCCGAGACGGCCATCGCCCTCCAACTCCAGTCCCAGGGCGCCGGCTCCTACGCCGTGATGGCACTGCTGCTGGCCGCGACCGTCCCGCCGGTCCTGCTGTCCCCGCTGACCGGACGGTTCGCAGACCGCTTCGACAGCCGCAACCTGATCGTGGTCGTCGGCGCCCTGCAGGCCCTGATCTGCGTGGCCATGACCATCTGGACCTCCCCGGTGGTCCTGATCACCCTCTCCGTGCTGCTCTCCTCCGGACTCGCCTTCACCCACCCGGTCTTCGGCGCCCTGCCGAGCGCCATCGTGGGCAAGGAGAACGTGCCCCGGGCCTCCTCGATCTCGCAGACCACCGCCATGGCGGGCATGGTCGCCGCCCCCGGCATCGCCGGCCTGCTCATCGGCCGCTTCGGGGTGTCCATCCCGCTGCTGATCGACGCGCTCAGCTTCGCCGCCGTCGTCGTCGGCGGCCTGCTCATCAAGACCCGCCTGCACAAGGGCCGCGGCGGCGCCGCCCCGGCCGGCGGCGAGGCGGACGAGCCCGCGAAGGCCCCGTACAAGGTGACGTCCGACCGGTTCCTGACGGCCGTCCTGATCCTCAGTGGCGCCGTGATGGCCGCCGCGAGCATCATCAACGTCCTGATCGTCTTCTACGTACGGGAGACCTTCGGGTCCTCCGAGGAGACCTTCGGCCTGATCATGTCGGCCTGGATGCTGGGTCTGATCCCCGGCGGCATGCTGGTCCGCAAGGCCAAGAACCTGCGCTACGAGACCGTCCTGATCGGCACCTTCGTCTGCATCGCGGTGGCCATCCTCGGCACCGGCCTGGCGCCCGGCGTCTGGTGGATCGTGCCCTTCTACGTCCTCGGCGGCATCGGCAACGGAGCCCAGGCCACCGTCACGCACATCCTGCTCAACGTCCGGGTCCCCGACACCCACCGCGGCCGCGCCTTCGCCGCCCTCGGCGCCGTCTCCAACACCGGCCCCGCCATCGGCTACGTCGTGGGCGGCGCGGTGATGAGCATCGCGGCCCCGCGCTACGGGTTCCTCGCCGCCGGGGTGTTCTGCCTCCTGGCACTGGCCCTCTTCAGCGGCCGGGTCCTGAAGTCCGCGGACGCCGACCGAGCCGAGGCCGACCGAGCCGACGCCGACCGAGTCGAAGCCGACGCCGACAGCAAGGCCGAGGCCCTGCGATGACGACGGTCTCGGACCCGGCCGCGGGCATCCCCGCCCTCCCGGACGACGTGGAACTCGACCTCTCCGTACGCCCCCAGGACGACTTCTACCGGTTCGTGAACGGGCACTGGACGGACCGCTGCGCCCTGCCCGCCCACCGGGCCGAGGCCACCACCCTGACCCTGCTCGCCGACCGGGCCGAGGCCGACGCCGAGGCGGTGATCCTGCGCGCCGCCGAAGGCGCCCGGGACTCCGCCGCCGACCCGGCCGGCCGCCGCATCGCCGCCCTGCACGCCTCGTTCATGGACGAGGACCGCATCGAGGAGCTCGGCGCCGCCGGGGCCTTCGCCGCAGACCTCGAAGCGGTCCGCGCCGCCGCCAGCCGCGAGGAGCTCGCCGGGGTCCTCGGCCGGCTCCAGGCCCAAGGCGTGGGCGGTGCCGTCGACTTCACCGTCGCCGTGGACACCGCCGACGCCGACGCCTACGTCCTGGTCCTCTCCCAGGCCGGACTCGGCCTGGCCGCCGGCGCCTACCACGACCCCGAGGACGGAGGGGACGGAGAGGACGGCGCCGCGCTGCGCGGGCGCTACCTCGGCCACATCGCCGTGATGTGGGCCCACGCCGGCCTGCCCGACCCCGCCCCGTCCGCCGCCTCCGTACTCGCCCTGGAGAGCGGACTCGCCGCCCGCCACACCGTCGCCCGGCGCGGCGCGCCCCTGCGGCCGCTGTCGTGCACCGCCGCCGAACTGGCAGCCCGTACCGGCGGGTTCCCCTGGGGGGCGTGGCTGGCCGCGCTGGGCACCGTCCCCACCGACGCCACCGTACGGGTGCGCCAGCCCGAGTGGCCCGACGCCCTCGACGCCTGGTGGTCCGGACACACCCTGGACGAGCTCAAGCGGTGGGTCTGCTGGCGCTACGTCCACGAGATGGTGCCCTTCGGGCCGCGCCAGGTCTTCTCCGACAACTTCGCCTTCTACGGGCAGCTCCTCAACGGGTTCACCCAGCCCCGGCCCCGCCGCATCCGGGCGGTCTCCTTCGTGGAGACCTTCGCCGGCGACGCCGTCGGCGAGCGGTACGTCGCCGAATACCTGGCCCCCGGCGCCGTGGACGCCGCCCGAGAGCTGGTCGACGCGCTGACCGCCGCCTTCCGGCGGCGCCTGGAGCGGGCCGACTGGATGTCCCCGGCGACCAGGGCCGCGGCCCTGGACAAGCTCGACGCGATGGTCTTCGAGATCGGAAGCCCCGCGGTGCGGGCGGGGGACGCCGGCGAGCAGCAGCCCTTCGACCCCGCCGACCTCCTCGGCAACGTCAAACGCGGCCGCGCCCGCCGCATCGCCGGGGAACTCGCCCGCCTGGGCCGCCCGGTGGACCGCACCGAGTGGAAGATCCACCCCCACCAGGTGACCGCGTACTACCGGCACGGGCTCAACCAGGTCGTCGTGCCCGCCGGACTGCTCCAGCCGCCGGTCTTCGACCCGGCGGGCGACCCCGCCCGCAACTTCGCGCTCCTGGGCGCGATCATCGGCCACGAGATGTCGCACGCCTTCGACAGCCGGGGCTCCCGCTACGACGGCCACGGCCGGCTGCGCGACTGGTGGGCCCCCGAGGACCGAGCCGAGTTCACCCGCCGCACCGCCCTGCTGGTCGCCCAGTACGACGGGTTCGAGCCGACCGGACTGCCCGGCCGCAGGGTCAGCGGCGCCCGCACGGTCGGCGAGAACATGGCCGACATCGCCGGGGCCACCGTCGCCCTCGACGCCTTCGCCGCGCACGAGGGGCCGCTCGACGCGGCCCGCACCCGGTCGTTCTTCCTGCACTGGGCCACCCTGTGGCGCGCCCGCACCGTCCCCGCCCGGCTGGCCGAGCGCCTCGCCTCGGACCGCCACCCGCCCGCCGAGTTCCGCTGCAACGGCGTACTCGGTCACCTCGACGCCTTCCACCAGGCGTTCGACGTGCGGCCCGGCGACGGACTGTTCCTCGACCCCGCTTCCCGCTTCTTCTTCCTGTAACCCTGTGAGGCCACGCCATGCTTCCTGCTGACATCGAGCTGCTGCCCGTCCTGGGGCGGCCCGCCCTCTCGCCCGACGGACGCCACGTCGTCTTCGAAGTCACCCGCCCGGTCGTGGCCGAGGACGACTACACCACCGAGCTGCTGATCGCCGACACCACCGGCGAGAGCGCCCCGCGCCGCCTCACCCAGGGCCCGTACGACGGCTGCCCGGCCTTCTCGCCCGACGGCCGCTTCCTCGCCTTCCAGCGCCCCGGCGCCCACGGCCGGGCCCAGATCCACCTGCTGCCGCTGGACGGCCCGGGCGAGGCCTACCCCGTCACCGACCACCCGATGGGCGCCGGGGCCCCCGTCTGGAGCCCCGACGGCACCCGGATCGCGTACACCAGCCGGATCCCCGAGCCGGGCCGCTACCAGGGCCCCGCCGAAACGGAGCGGCCGCGCCGGATCACCACCCTGCTCTACCAGATGGACGGCTTCGGCTACACCGCCGACCGGCCCCGCCACGTCTTCGTCACCGACCCGTTCGACCCGGACGCGCCCGCGGTCCAGGTCACCGACGGCCCCGCCGACCACATGGACCTGGCCTGGAGCCCCGCCGGGGACCTGTTGACCTTCGTCTGCGCCCGCCACGAGGAGGCCGGCGACGACTCGCGCAACGACATCTGGGCGGCGGCCCCCGACGGCAGCGGCCTGCGGCCACTGACCCACGGCGGGATGTACCTGTTCACCCCCCGCTTCAGCGCCGACGGCAGCGCCGTGGTGTTCGTCGGATCCGAGCTCGACAAGTCCAACCACTCCTGCGCCACCGCCACGTACGGCCTGTGGACCGTCCCGGTCGGCGCTCCCGACGTCGAGGCGCCCGCCGGCGACGGCTCCCACGCCCCGCGCCGCCTCACCGACGGCGCCCACCACCTCAGCTTCGCCAGCCAGATGATCTGGCCCACCGCCGACGGCGTGTACTTCGCCGGAGACCGGCGCGGCGAGGTCAACCTCGTCCTCGTCCCCTACGACGGCGGTACCCCCGTCCCGGTCATCACCGGACCCCGCCAGGTCGGCGGCTACGCCGTGACCGCCACCCCGGACGGCCCGGTCATCGCCGCGGTCGTGGCCGCCGCCGACAGCGCGGGCGACCTGCTCGTCCTGCGCGGAGGCACCGAACGGATCCTCACCTCCTACGGAGCCGAGCTGCGCGAGCGCGGATCCCTGCTGCCGATGAGGGAGTTCACCGCCACCGCCCCCGACGGCTACCCGCTCCAGGGCTGGGTGGTCCGCCCCGAGGGCCCCGGCCCCCACCCGGTCGTCTTCCAGGTCAAGGGCGGCCCCTTCACCCAGTGGGGCTACACCCTCAACGGGCCGGCCGCCTTCGACGAGGCGCAGGTCTACGCGAGCGCCGGCTACGCCGTCGTCCTCGGCAACCCCCGCGGCACCTCCGGCTACGGCGCCGAGCACGGCGCCCACGTACGCGACGACCTGCCCGGCAAGTCCGCCGTGGACCTCCTCGCCCTCCTGGACACCGCCCTGG
This sequence comes from Streptomyces sp. NPDC096339, assembly GCF_044762985.1. Lineage (NCBI taxonomy): Bacteria > Bacillati > Actinomycetota > Actinomycetes > Kitasatosporales > Streptomycetaceae > Streptomyces > Streptomyces sp. NPDC096339. Next base: position 32,155 of record NZ_JBIWFI010000056.1, read on the forward strand.
CCCAGCCCGAACTGGACGCCGGCCGCGTCGGCGTGATGGGCGGCTCCTTCGGCGGGTACATGGCCGCCTGGTTCAACGCCCACCACGGGGACCGCTTCAAGGCGATGATCGGCGAGCGCGGCCTCTACTCCATCGACAGCTACGCCGCCACCAGCGACGACGGCGTCGACCTGGCCGTCTCCCTGTACGGGCCGGACCGCGACGACTGGGCCCGGCAGAGCCCCCTCACGCACGTGGACTCCATGACCACGCCGATGCTGATCATCCAGTCCGAGGAGGACCGGCACTGCCCGATGGAGCAGGCCCAGCGCCTGTTCACCGAGCTGCGCGTGCGCGGGGTCCCCGCCGAGATGCTGCTCTTCCCCGGCGAAGGGCACGACATGTCCCGCACCGGACTGCCCAGCCACCGGCTCGCCCGCTTCGAAGCGGTCCTCGAATGGTGGGGGAGGCACCTGTGAGCGGCGTGGTCGACCTGGCGGGACTCCAGGATCTGCGAACGGACCGGAAGGAAGCTGTCATGACCAGCACGCTCGTCCAGCGCACCGGTGGCCTCTCGGCCGACATCGACGGGGACAGGCTGCTGCGGCGCATCGCCCGCCTCGGCCGGATCGGCCTCGACCCGGAGACCGGCGGCATCACCCGCGAGGGCTTCAGCGCCGCCGACTGCGAGGCCCGCGCCTACCTGATGGACGAGGCGCGCGACGCCGGCCTGCTGGCGACCGTGGACGCCGCCGGGAACGTCATCATCCGGCCGCGGCACGGCGCGTACGGCGACGGCCGCCAGGTCCTGATGATGGGCTCGCACCTGGACACCGTGGTCAACGCCGGCCGCCTCGACGGGGCGTACGGGGTGCTGGCCGCCCTGGAGGTGGTGCAGGCCTTCGAGGAGGCCGGCATCGACTCCCCGTACGAGCCGGTGGCCGTGGCCTTCGCCAACGAGGAAGGGGCCCTGTTCCCGCAGCCCTTCTGGGGCTCCATGGCGATGGCCGGCCGGTTGGCCGGTCTGCCCCGCGAGCCCCGCGACCACCAGGGCCGGCTGCTGCGCGACGCCCTTCGCCGGGCCGGCGGGGACCTCGACGCCCTCGGCAGCGCGGGCTGGCCGCACGGCTCCGTCGCCGCCTACCTCGAACTCCACGTCGAGCAGGGCCCCGTCCTGGAGCGCAGCGGCAGCCGCATCGGCGTGGTCGACGCCATCACCGGCCGCACCGTGCTGACCCTGGAGGTCCGCGGGGCCGCGGGCCACTCCGGCACCAGCCCCATGAAGGGCCGCCGCGACGCGATGGCCGCCGCGGCCCGCGTCGTCCTGGCCGCCGAGCACATCGCCGGCGAACGCGCGCTGTGCCGGGTGGCCACCGTGGGCCGGATCGACCCCCACCCCAACACCCCCAACACCATCGCCGGTTCGGTACGGATGACCGTGGACCTGCGCGACACCGACGTGTGGCGGGCCGCCACCGCCGAGGAGACTCTGCGCCGGATGCTCGACGCCATCGCCGCGAGCACCGGCACCGAGATCGAGGTGGTCGCCGAGACCCGCTCCGACCCCGTCTCCACCAGCGAGGTGCTGCGCGCAGCGATCGAGCGCAGCGCCGACGAACTGGGCCTGCCCCACGAGGTGCTGCCGAGCGGAGCCGGACACGACGCCCAGATGGTCGCGGACATCGCACCCATCGGAATGATCTTCGTGCCGAGCCTGGGCGGCATCAGCCACGTGCCCGAGGAGGACACCGCGCCGGCCGACCTGGTCGCCGGGGCCCGGGTGCTCCTGCGCACCGCCCTGCACACCATCGGGATCGGCACCGACGCCCGCCCCACCACCCCGCACGCGCACGGCGCCCCGCACATCGAGCGACACACCACCGGAAGTTGAGGAGCCATGAAGACGCTGGTCGGAAAATGTGAGCGCATCGCGGTGTTCTGCGGTGCCAGGCCCGGGGTCCGCCAGGATCATGTCGACTTCGCGTACGGCTTCGGCCAGGCGCTCGCGGGCCGGGGCCTGGACCTGGTCTACGGCGCCGGCGGCGTCGGAGTCATGGGCGCCGTCGCCGACGGAGTGCTGAGGGGAGGCGGGGCGGTGACCGGGATCGTCCCGCGCAGCCTGCACGAGCGCGAACGCGCCGACCGGGCCCGCGGCGCCATCTTCGTGGTCCGCTCCATGCACGAGCGCAAGGCCCTCATGTACCGGCTCTCCAGCGGGTTCGCCGTACTGCCCGGCGGCATCGGCACCCTCGACGAGCTGATGGAGGTGGCCACCTGGAACCAGCTCTCCCTGATGGAGAAGCCCATCGTGGTCGTCAACCACGCGGGCTTCTACGACCCGATGCTCGCGATGCTCGACCACCTGGTCTCCGAGGGCTTCCTCACCGCGGCCGAACGCGGACTGATCCGCAGCACCGACACCGCCGAGGAAGCGCTCGACCTGCTCGCCACCCCGGCCCGCACCCCGCTGCACCCGGTCCTGGCCTCGGCGTGAACGGGCGCACCGGCCCCGGATTATTCGAGGACGGCCGGAAGGTATCCGCGCTGCACCGCGTGCACCCCCGCCTGGAAGCGACTCCCGGCGTCGAGGAAGGTCATCAGCCCGGAGGCGATGCGCCGGGCGGTGCGCGGCGAGACGCCCAGGCGGTGCGCGATGGTCTCGTCGGTGCAGCCCAGTGCGAGCAATCGCAGCGCCTCCACCTGCTGGCGGGTCAGCGCGCCGGGATCCGTTGCGCGCCGGCTCTCCAGCGGCTCCGCGGACTCCCAGACGGTCTCGAAGAGCGTGTGCAGGGTGGTGACCATCCCCTGGGAGGTCACCTCGACCGCCCCGGCCCCCGTGTTCCCGGTGTCGGCCGCGATGATCGCCGAGGCACGGTCGTAGATGATCATCCGGTTGGGCAGCGAGGGCACCGTCCGCACCTGGCAGCCCTGTTCGGTCAGCCAGCGCGCGTACTCCATCGTGTCCGGGCAACCGCGGATGCTGTCCAGGTACACCGTGCGCATCTGCACGCCCCGCTCCAGCAGCTGCTGGTTCAGCGGTCTGGAGGCGTTCATGTTGGCGGTGGTCTGCGGGCCGCCGGGCGCGAAGGTCAGCAGCTCCTCGGAGACCTGGCCCAGCAGGGCGGACAGATGGTCGCGGATCGACTCGATCCCGTCGAGGTAGCGCACCCCGGAGTCCGTGTGCCCCGAAGCGCGCTCGCCGTCGTACTCCAGGATGAGCTGCGCGGCCGCGGCCCGGCTCGCCTCCAACTGCTGCTGCCGACTGGCCAGATCGGCCTGCTGGCGGGCGAGCAGGAGCTCCATCCCGACGTGCGGGCTGACCGCGTGCAGTTGGTTGGAGTCCTCGGCGGAGACCCTGACCAGCGCCATCTCGCTGAGCCGGTCGAGCGCGGAGCGCACCGTTTCCTCGGACAGATCGAGCCGCAGGCAGAGCTCCGGAATGTCACTGAACCTGGCCAAGATCCCCCGGTAGACGGATTCGGCGACTGCGTCGAGACCGAGGAGATCAAGCATCGATGGACGACTCCGATTCCGTCAGGGTCCAAGGCCCCGAGGGACTCCCACCTGTTGGTCGAGGCCAATTGGACGAGTGATTGAGCCGACGGTACGGGCCACCCCGCCCCCCGGCAAGACGGCTTCCCGAATCCAAGGAATTCCGGCCACCCGGGGGCCCCGCGGATTTCGGAAAACAAATTCCACTGCGGGCGGTGGCGGGACGCCGCGGCCGCACCTACGAGTCAGGTACGCCCATGTATCTCGTACATGTCCACTTGAGGCCACCGCGCTCCGGTGCCCGTCTGCCGGTCCCGGCCGCCGCGGCCATCGCCCGCTGTGCCGAGGGGCGGGACGGTTTCGTCCACGTCAGTGTCCACCCCGAGCCCGAGGCGTCCCCCGTCGTGGGCCTCTACCTCAGCGCCCCCTCGCTGGACGCGGCCGAAGCGGCCGCCCGGAGACTGTGGCGGCACGTCGGATCGCAGCTGGCCACGCTCGGCGAATGGGAAGTGGAACGCGCCGAGGTGCCCCTGCTGCCCGGCGTCGACCCGTCGGGCACCTTCTGACCGACTGTGCAGGTACATGACAAAGATTTGACCCGGACTCGACTCGTCCTTGAGCGGAGCTGGACTGAGTATGCCAAGGCCGGATTGCCCGCCCCGATCCCCCTTTCCCAGCCACTCGCGCCCCCAGCAGACTCATGGCTGTCAGCGAAACACCGGCCGGCAGAAAAGGCGGAAAGCAATGAATTTCGAAAACACCCGTCGTATCGTCCGGGGCGCCGTGGTCACCGGGATCATCGCCGCCTCCACCGCATTCGGGGCATTCGCCGCGCACGCCGACACCGCCGCCGGCTCCACGACCCCCGCCACCACCCAGAACACCGCCGTTCACAGCGCCCAGGACGACCTCGGCTGGCAGTGACACCACCCCCTCACCGCACCCACCACCACGAGGGGGAAAGAAGGCAATGGAAACGGAAAGCGCCGACCACCTGATCCGGTTCCGAGACCGGGGATTCCTCGACCAGCCCGTCGAAACCGTCCCCACCGACAGCATCACCATCGGATACACCCCGCGCAGCGACGGCGAGGACACCGAGTACACCAAACTCCTCGCGGAAGCCGCCGACGAACTCCCGCCCATCCTGGTCCACCGCCCCACCATGCACGTCATCGACGGTGCACACCGGCTGCGCGCCGCCGCCCTCCGCGGCGACACCCACATCCCCGTACGCTTCTTCGACGGAGACCGCGCCGAGGCCCGCCTGCTCGCCGTGGCGGCCAACGTCACCCACGGACGGCCCCTCTCCACCGCCGACCGGACCACCGCCGCGGGACGCGTCTTCGCCTCCCACCCGCACTGGTCCGACCGCGCCGTCGCCGCCGTCACCGGGCTCTCCGCCCGCAGGGTCTCCCAGCTGCGCAAACACACGCCCGCGGCCCGAACCGGCCACCGCGTCGGCCGGGACGGCCGCACCCGCCCCGTGGACCCCGCCCGCGGCCGCGCCCTCGCCGGCGAACTCCTGCGCAGCAACCCCGGCGCCTCACTGCGCAGCATCGCCGCCGAGGCCGGAGTGTCCCCCGCGACCGTGGCCGACGTACGCGACCGGCTCCGCCGTGGCGAAGACCCCGTCCCCTCCCGCCGCCCCGAGCCCGACGCGGCCCAGGCGGCCCCCGCGGACGCCCTGCCCCCGATCTCCCTGGAGTCCCGCCGCAGGCCCGCCCCCAACCCCGAACCACCCCCCGGCCCCGCCCAGCTCCTGCGCATCTTCGACTCCCTGCGCCGCGACCCCTCCCTGCGCCTGAGCGAGTCCGGACGCAACGTCCTGCGCATGCTCGGCGCCTGCACGCTGGTCGTCCAGGACCGCGAGAAGATCACCGCGACCATGCCCACCCACTGCAAGGAACAGATGGCCCAGCTCGCCCACGGCTACGCCGGCCTGTGGCGCCTCCTCGCCGACGAACTGGCCTGCGCCGCAACCGCAGAGGCCTCCTAACAGCCCCCCCGTACGAGCGAACAAGGAAGTCGCACGATGCCCGGCATCACGCGCGAGGAAGTCGCCCACCTCGCCCGGCTGGCACGCCTGGAACTGCACGGCGCGGAAGTCGACCACTTCGCGGGTCAGCTCGACGCCGTCATCGGCGCGGTCGCCCGCGTATCCGAAGCAGCGGACCAGGACGTCCCGCCCACCTCCCACCCGCTGCCGCTGACCAACGTCGTCCGCCCGGACCGGGTCCGCCCCTCGCTCGCACCCGAACAGGCGCTCGCCGCCGCTCCCGCCCAGGACCGAATGCGTTTCAAGGTCCCGCGGATCCTGGGCGAGGATCACCAGTCATGACCGACCACATCATCAGGCTCACGGCCGCCCGGACCGCAGAGAAGATCGCCTCCGGCGAACTCACCGCCCTCCAGGTGACCGAGGCCCACCTCGCCCGCATCGAGGCCACCGACGAGAAGGTGGGCGCCTTCCTCCACGTCGACCGCGAAGGCGCCCTCGCCCAAGCCCGCGCCGTGGACGCCAAACGCGCGCGCGGCGAGGAGCTCGGCCCGCTCGCCGGCGTCCCCCTCGCCCTCAAGGACGCCTTCACCACCACCGGAGTACCCACCACCTGCGGCTCCAGGATCCTCGAGGGTTGGATCCCGCCCTACGACGCCACCCTGACGCGCAAGCTCAAGGAAGCCGACGTCGTCATCCTCGGCAAGACCAACATGGACGAGTTCGCCATGGGGTCCTCCACCGAGAACAGCGCCTACGGCCCCACAGCCAACCCCTGGGACCTCAATCGCGTTCCCGGCGGCTCCGGCGGCGGCTCCGCGGCGGCACTCGCCGCGTTCCAGGCACCCCTCGCCATCGGCACCGACACCGGCGGCTCCATCCGCCAACCCGCCGCACTCACCGGCACCGTCGGCGTGAAACCCACCTACGGCGCGGTCTCCCGCTACGGACTCGTCGCGTACTCCTCCAGCCTCGACCAAGGCGGCCCCTGCGCCCGCACCGTCCTGGACACCGCCCTGCTCCACGAGGTCATCGCCGGCCACGACCCCCTCGACTCCACGTCCATCGACGCTCCCGTGCCACCCGTCGTCGACGCCGCCCTGAGCGCCGACGTCGCCGGCATGCGCATCGGCGTGGTCAAGCAGTTCGCCGGCGAGGGCTACCAACCCGGTGTCGTCCAGCGGTTCAACGAGTCGGTGGCGCTCCTCGAAGAACTCGGCGCCCGGATCATCGAACTGGACTGCCCCTCCTTCGACCTCGCCCTGGCCGCCTACTACCTCATCGCCCCCTCCGAGGCATCCTCCAACCTGGCCCGCTTCGACGGCATCCGCTACGGCCTGCGCACCGGCGACACCCCCGGCCACTCCGCCGAGGACGTCACCGCGCTCACCCGCGAAGCCGGGTTCGGTCCCGAGGTCAAACGCCGCATCATCCTCGGCACGTACGCCCTCAGTTCCGGCTACTACGACGCCTACTACGGCTCCGCCCAGAAGGTCCGCACCCTGATCATGCGCGACTTCGACCAGGCGTTCGCCCAAGCCGACGTGATCGTCTCGCCCACGATGCCCACCACCGCGTTCCCCATCGGCGAGCGCGTCGACGACCCCCTCGCCATGTACCTCGCCGACCTCTGCACCATCCCCACCAACCTCGCCGGAAACTGCGCCATGTCACTGCCCTGCGGCCTGTCTCCCGACGACGGCCTCCCCGTGGGACTCCAGATCATCGCCCCACCCATGAAGGACCACCGCCTCTACCGGACCGGCGCCGCCCTGGAGGCCGCCTTCACCGCACGCCGCGGCCACCCCCTGCTGGACGAGGCCCCCGTACTGGGCTGAACCGCCCGCCGAAACCGAGGAGGAAGCGCCATGACCGTCATGAGCACCGCACACGTCCACCAGATCGAGGCCCTGCTCGCCCACGACATCTCCGGAGTCGTCGACGCGGTGGTCACCACCTCCCGCGAGGCCTCCGGAGCCATGGCCTTCCACCTGGTCGTCGGCCCCCCGGACCGCCCCCAGGAATGCGACCGCATCGAGTTCACCCTCGACCCCGAACACGCCAGAGCCCTCCTCTCCGAAACCGAGCCCCGCCCCGCCCTCGTGCCCTGCCGCGTAGGAGTCGCCTTCAACTCGATGCAGTGAGGCGATGTGACGGTCAGGGACACGACTTCCGCGCGCGATTGAGCAGTTCGACTGCGTGGTGTGCAGTCTCACCGATCTCCGGCATACAGGGATGGCCGCAGGCACGGACCAGGCAAGATCATTTCCCAAACATATCCGGTCCAAATTTTGAAGCACTACCCCGGCGGCCAGGTCCGCGCAGGGGGCCTTTCGCGTCGCGCCGTCAAGCGGTACGTGAAGGACCGGATCAAGAAGCCGCCGTCCAGGGCGTCGGGGCCTCGAAGGCCGACCTCCGCGGATCGCCGCCGACGGCTCCGCGGAGATCCGCTTCCGGGACAGCGGGAGCCGTCAGTGGGAGAAGGGCCCGCGTCCGGAGACGCGGGCCCTTCGCGTGCACATGATGTGCATCACAAAACGAGGGCCGGATCCACCGTGAACAGAAGGCCCGCCAAACCGTCCGGGCTGGGGAGCGGCTTCGAACCCCACTATCGGGGCCCGCTTTGCCCAAGCCATCCATGCCGGACGATCCCGGACACTCCCGGACGGCGCTCCGGACAGCGCGTCAATGGGGGCGGCCCCCACGTCGGGCTACACATCTGGGCCGGCAGCCCGTCGCTCCGCAAGCTGCAGAACGCCGGCAACGGGATCCCGCGCCGCGCCACCATCAGCGACATGCTGAACACCAAGAAGGTCGAGGAGACGCAGAGGGGTGGGTGCTCGGGTGGCGGCGCCTGAAGACCCGCCGGCGCCCCCAGGCCGGAGGCTGGCTCAAGGCGCCTGACCGGCACCGGGCGAGCAGCTGCTCACGGGCACCACTGCGCGGGGCCGCAGGGCGTACCCGGGAACTCACCTGCGGTCTACCCACGTTGTCCAGTGGGAGCGTTGTGTCCGCTGGACATGGAAATGACTCGGCCTCCCCGCTCACACGCCCAGATGTGCGTGTATCCCGCGTGCCGGAGCGTGCGGGCGGGGAGGCCGAGCCGTGGGTGTCCTGTTGGCGCAGGGCACCCGGGTGTCAGCGTGTCCGAGGTCGGGACGAGCGCCGAGAATCACGGCCGCTGGGGCCGCTCAGGTCCCCATCGTGCTCTCTCCGGGTGTTGTTCATCCAGCGTAGTGGCGCAACGGATTTGTTACGAACCGGACCTTGAGACGTTTACGCAGGTCAGAGCATTTCCCGGTGTTCTTCACTTCGGTTTCGAAGAGGGCTCCGGAAGAGTGAAAATCACGCTCTGTACCCGCGTGGCGGCATGGGTCAACATGAATGGGTGTCATCGGTTCCGCATCACCGGGGAGTTGGCGCTCCCAGGCGGAACCAGTCCGAGGTCAGCAGGGTCCATCGCCATGGAATCCGGTACCGCGTGCCTCCACGGTGATGGACCCTGCCCCAACAGGAAGGGTTCGAGACCCCGATGCAAGCTCACACGCATCCGCGAGGCGGCATCTGTCTGCCTACGCCCATCCCCGGACTGTGGGGCTTCGCGCCGTTGAGCGCGATCCGCCACTTCTGGGAGAGCTCCACGCGCCTCATCCAGCGCCACGCCGCCTCCGCGGCCCGGCTCGTTCTGTACGTCGTGGTCGGCGCGATCGCGGGCATCGTCGGCTCCGCCGTCGGCCTGGCGCCGGCGGAGTCGATCGGCCTCGGCCTGAACGTGGCGGCCACGGTCGCCGCGTTCTGGCCGCCCCGGCGGGTCCGCCCCCGCATCACCCGGCGGACAGGGGGCCGCTGATGCCGCGCCAGCCCAGTCCGATCAGCGACGACGCGTCCGCCGAGCTCCGCGAGCTCGCCAGCGGTATGCGCGACCTCAAGGATGCCGCGGGGCTTACCTTCGCGACCCTCAATGAGCGCGTGCACTACTCCACCGCGTCCCTGTCGGGCGCGGTGTCCGGTAAGAAGCTGCCCACCTGGGAGGTGACCTGGGCTTTCATCCACGGCTGCGACCCCATGGCGGACGAGCAGGTCTGGCAGGAGCGGTGGCGGGCCGCTGAGGAAGGAGAACTCCGCCGTGCGGAGGCCGAGGCCACCGCCCCGGACACCGCCGCGCGCCGGCCGGGCGGTGTTCCCCGTCAGCGCCGGTCGACCGTCGCCGAACTCGTACGCGAGGAAGTCGAGCGCCGGCAGCAGACCACCGCCTGGAGCCCGTCGGAGGCCATGACCGTCAGCACCGCCCTCGCGCTGTGCACGACCGCCTACGACTTCCGGGAGCTGCTGCGCGACCTGATGGAGACGCAGGGGCTCGGCAACACCGAGATCATCGCGAACGCCCGGGCCAAGGGGATCGTCCTCAGCCGGGGCGAAATCTTCAGCGTGCTCAACAGCGGCGAGATCCCCGACACCGCACCCCTGCACGGCTTCCTCTTGGGCTGCAACGTGGGGCTCGTGCGGATCAACGAGTGGCACCGCACCGCCACCCGGATCAAGATCTCTCAGGCCAGGCGCAGCGAGACCGGATCCGAGAGTGAAAGGAGGGGGGTGCGTGTCGTCTGGAAGGAGTTCTGGGCACGGCTCGGCGTCGAGGGCTCCCTCAGCCTGATCTCCACGATTCTCTTCCTCGTGCTCCAGATCATCCCGTTCATCCAGTTCCTCTTGTGACCCGTCAGCTGAACCCGGAGGGCCGCCCCTGTTGGGGCGGCCCTCCGCCTATGTCGGCTGCTTTGCCTCGCCGTTTCCGCAGGGAGGGCCCGGGACCGGGCGTGTCGGTTGGTGTTACCGGTGGCGTCGAAGGAGGTACGGCACGACCACCGCCGCGTACACGCCGGATGCGGTGAGGCCGGCATCGACAGGGTCGGCCCAGGACGGCGCGAGCCGCACCACCAGAAGCGTACCGAAGGCGAGGAAGCAGCCGACCACCCCGATGAGCTGACTCCGTGAAACGGGGTCATCCAGGCCCGCGTAGCGGGCCGTTCGAGGCCGAGCGTAGCGAGGACTCAAACCCTTGTCCGGAGCGAAGCGCAGGCTTCTGGCTCGGCGAAGCCGAGCTCAGCAAGGCGGCCTCTTGCCCGAAGCGAAGCGGAGGGGCCCTGGCCGAAGGCCGGCTCTGGGCTGCGGAGCTGCGCTGCGCCGAGCGCAGCGAGGCGGGTCCTTGGGCCGGAGCGAAGCGGAGGCCTCCCGGCCGAAGGCCGGGGCTCGGGCCGCGGAGCGGCCCTCCGCCAAGCGCAGCGAGGCGGAGTCCCTAGGCCGGAGCGAAGCGGAGGCCACCCCCCGCCGAAGGCGGGGGGGCGGGGGGGGGCCGCGCGCCCCCCCCCCCCCCCCCCCCCCG
>NZ_JBIWFI010000057.1:0-36664 GCF_044762985.1 Streptomyces sp. NPDC096339
GCGGCCTGCTCCAGGAAGGCCTGCACCGAGGTGGAGAACGAGTCGTACGGGTGGTGCAGCAGGACGTCCCGCTCGCGCAGCGCGGCGAAGATGTCCGGCGCCGACGCCGAATCGCCCTCCGCGAGGTCGCGATGGGTGCCGGCCACGAACTTCGGGTACTTCAGCTCGGGCCGGTCCAGGGAGGCGATCCCGAACAGGGCGGTCAAGTCCAGCGGACCGGGCAGTGCGTAGACCTCAGCGGATGAGATCTTCAGCTCCTGCATGAGGAGGTCCAGGACACCGGGGTCGATGGACTCTTCGACCTCCAGGCGCACCGGCGGGCCGAAGCGGCGCCGGATGAGCTCCTTCTCCAGGGCCTGGAGCAGGTCCTCGGCCTCGCTGTCGTCGACCTCCGGATCCTCGTTGCGGGTCACTCGGAACATGTGGTGCGCGAGCACCTCCATCCCGGGGAAGAGCTCTTCCAAGTGCGCGGCGATCACGTCCTCCAGCGGGACGTAACGCTGCGGGGAGGCCTCCAGGAAGCGGGGCAACCGCGGCGGGACCGTCATGCGGGCAAAGAGGTCCTGGCCCGACACCGGATTGCGGACGGTCACGGCCAGGTGCAGCGACAGAGCGGCCACGTAGGGGAAGGGATGGGCGGGGTCGATGGCCAGCGGCGTCAGCACCGGGAAGATCTGCTTGTGGAAGTGGGCGGACAGGCGGCCCTGCTCGTTCTCGGTCAGCTCCGCCCAACGGAGAAGGTGTATGTCCTCTCCGGCCAGCTGCGGGGCCACGTCGTTCTCGAAGCAGGCGGCTTGCCGGGCCATGAGCTCGAACGAGCGCGTGCGGACGAGGTCGAGGACCTCGCCAGGTTGCAGGCCCGAGGCCGAACGGGTGGGAATGCCGGCCTCGATGCGGCGCTTGAGACCGGCCACGCGGACCATGAAGAACTCGTCGAGGTTGCTCGCGGAGATCGCCAGGAAGTTCGCGCGCTCCAGCAGCGGGGTCGAGGGGTCCTCGGCAAGCTCCAGGACGCGTTCGTTGAAGTCCAGCCGGCTTTGATCGCGGTCCAGGAATCGCTTCTGCGGCAGCTCGGCCGTTCCGTCGGCCGCCTCGTGCGCGTCCGAGGGAGGCCGCCGTTCGAGGTCGTATCGCGGGGCGATCGGCATGCTGCCATCGTCCGGTCGGGCCTCTTGATGTACTTGCAGCAGGTTGCCGGTGCGGGTCGGTCGGCTGCCGGCGCCCGATCCCAGGGCGGCGAACTCCGAAGTCAGCGCGACGAGGCGGCCCGCGCTCCGGAGATCGGCTCCTGCCGTCGGTTCGGCCGACAGAGCTTCCACGAGCTCCATTTGCCGTGCAAGCCGGCCACGATGCTCTTCGGGAGCCAGTGCGACGCTCTGCCTGAGGCACGCAACCCACTCGCGGCGGACCTCGGGTGTGCGCGTCCACTCGTACTGGATGGCCAACGCAGTGATCAAATTGCTCAGGAGGGTGCGCTTCAGCTCCTCGTCACCGGACTGCTGACGCAGCAGGACCCTCAACTGGGCGGTGCCGCCCCGCACCATGGCCAGATCTCCCGAGCTCCGGCCCCGAGCCACCAGGAGGGCTGCGTGGTCGTGCGGACTGACGGGATCGTCGCCCCACACGATCAGCTCGGGGTGCGGCCAGGGCCAATGCTGACGGGCATCGGACACCGATGCCTCGGCAGTCGGCGCTGCCTGGGCAGCCGGTTCCGGGGCGGTCGCGCTCGCCCCGGCTTCCCCGACGCGCTCAACGGCCGTGGGGCTGGATGTCAGGAACCGGAGCAGCGCGCCGACTTCTCGTCGTGCGGCGGACGGGGCCTCGACGTCCGCGCTCGTGACGGCGCCGTGCGAGGGTCGCAGCAGTGTCAGTCTGTTCAGAGCCGCTTCGAAGTGCGCCCAGTCCGCCACGCCGACCGCCCACTTCAGTGCCTGCAGACAGGACTCCACCGCCTCCCACCCAACCGTGGTGAGCGACCAGGAGGTGATGTCGTGCAGCAGGTCTCCAGCCTCTTCGCGAACGTCGTCCCGTAGCAGTCCTCTTGCATCGCGGGGCCGGGACGGGCGGTCCGCCCCGGTCGGGCGTGGAGTGCGGGAGAGGAGCGGAACAGACCCTTCCGGTGCGGTCTCCGGGTGTGGTGTCCCCGGTGCGTCGGGCTGGAGGCCCGTGAAGGTGAGCAACGGAGCAGAGGGGTCCGCTGCGGCAAGGTGGCGGGCGGCCACAGCGAGGACGCCGTGTCCCGGTGTCACACCGTCGGTGTCAGCCGTCAGCCGAAGCCCGTCCACGAGTAGGCGCAGACCCTCTGTGTACACCGGCAGACCCACTGCCGCCGTCTCCGCCAGCACCTTCCGGACCTTGTCGGCAGAGCGTTCACGCAAGCCGGCACGCATCTGCTCCAGTAGGTGCCAGCCGGCGATCACCGCCCCGTCCGCTGTCCCTGCGGTGCCGTGCAGGACGAACGACGGCCAGTCGGCAGGCGGTGTCTGCGTACGGATCAGGTGGTAGCCCAGCGCAGCCGCTCGTGGCCAGGAGGGCGGGGCGGCGGCCACCAATCGGGCGACACTGTCTGCCTGCCGGGCGGCTCCGATGGTGAGGTAGCCGAGGAGCGCGTGGGCGTCGGGTTCGGGTGTGAGGACCGACACGATCAGCCGGGGCCTGTCCGACGGTGCGGCCCGCACGTCCACCGCCACACGCGGTCCTGGCGGGAACCGCACCATCTGCCAGGGGATCCCCGGACCGCCGATCTGGAGTACGCAGGGGTCCGACGGAAGGTCGGTGAAGACCAACCGTGCTCCCTCCGCTTCGCGTTGGATCGGCTCCATCGACCAGATGTCGGTCTTCCAGTGGCCGTCCCCCAGTCTCCAGGGTTTCAGCCAGACCGCCGTGTACTGCGGATCGTCGAGTCTGCCGAAGGCGGTTGCCCGCCACGGCACGAGCAGCGCGGAGGCTTCCAGCCGGCCGCGCGGTGCGACGTCGTCCAGATGCAGTACGCACACGGCGTCCCTGGACGGACCGCTGTCGGCCGGGAGGAGCTCTCCGTCGAGCGGGTGACCCGACGGCATCAGTGCCCGCACCCCGTAGTCCCCCGGCGCCACGGTGATGGTCGTGGGGGTGCCGGCTACGACCAGCCCTCGCTCCACCACCCGGTGCCCCAGGTCCACGACATCGAAGGGAACCGGGGCACCGACGGCCCAGGTGTCGTGGACGGGGAGCTCGACCGTCAGGCGCCGCGTCACGGCATCACCTGGAGGATCGCCCGGGAGTGCGGCGGGTCGACCCGCTTGAGGAGCGAGCCCTTCGCCGTCTCGGACTGCGCGCTCAGCAGGTAGTAGCCGGCCTGCAGTTCCATCCGCCACTCCTGCGAGGGCGCCCGACCGTCATCCCCTTTGCTGTGCCGTGGGAGACCGCATTCCACACCGGGCAGATCTGGCGGGTAGGCCGGCACACAACTCAAGGTCGACCGCGAAGCCTCTTCCGCAGGACGGCAGTTCACGGTCAGGCGGGTGACGGGCGCGGCTTCCAGGCGGAGCAGGAGCGTGTCGCCCCGGCTGTGGGCGTCGACTCCGCCGGCGAGCGACAACACCCCGAGTTCCTCCCGGAGCAGCAGGTCGATGGCCTGGTGCACGCCGGCGGTTCGGATCACCCATGCTCCATCGTCGTCGGTGGTCGCCGCCTGGCCGTCGAGCGCCCGCAGCAGTGCGCGGGTGAGGTGGGAAACGTCCCCGTGCGGGCCGGTCGCCTCGAGGAACGGAGGTGGCCGGAGGATCAGCTCGTTCTCACACTTGAGAGGGTCGAATGGTTCCGGCTGGGCCAGCGGCAGAGCCCTGACGGGGCCCTGGTCGAGGCAGTCCGTACGACAGGCGTCGATGACGATGCATTGGGAGCGGGGCCCGCGCTGTTGCAGGGCCAGCCGGGTCACGTCGAAGTCGAAGGCCTGCGCGAACGGGGAGCTGCTGAACCGATTGAAATCACTGGCCAGGAGCACCTGGGACTCGCTCTGCAGGCCGTGCCCACAGAAATACAGCACGGCGATGTTGTCGTCGTGCTGACTGCAACGCGCCAGCCAGGCCTCGAAGGCGGTGCGGATGTCGTCGATGGTGGCGGTGGGCAGGACCAGGCCCGACGCCTCCGGAAAGGGGTCGCCCGTCCGGACGGAGACCAGCAGGTCGACGCTGCCCAGCGGCACGTCCCACCGTCCGCAGCCGTCGGTGAACCGGCGGGCGAAGGCCAGGGCCGACCGGGGAGGCGAGGTGAGTTGGCCCATGCCGGGGAAGTCCGCTTCCGCGGACGCGGCGGCCTTTTCGCCGCCTGCCAGATAGGGGTAGCCGCCCACCCCTATGACCAGGGCGTGCACGGCGGACCCGGAGTGCGGTGCGCTGAAGAACGACGGGGTCAATTCCTCGGTCCCCTGTTCCCGAACCCGTCGGACCGACTCCCGGAACCGGCACCGCCACCGCCACCGCCACCGCCACCAGCCGGGTCTTCGGCCGGGGCGAGTCGCCGGGCGAGCGTTCGGTGGAAGCTCGGTCTGGCGAAGTACGCCGAGTGGGCATGCAGCAGTCCACGGCCGGTCGAGTACCGGAAGTCCTCTGCCCCGTCGAAGATCTCGCCGACCCGGAAGGCCAGGACGTCGTCGGGGTCGAAGACGTTGAGCCATCGGGTGAGGTTGGGCAGTGTCGGCACCCGGTCCACTGCGGGGTCCCCCGGAGGAGCGACGGCCGGGAGCAGGCCGAGCTCCGCGAAGACCCCGACCTGCGACCCGACGGTGACCAGCGTGTGCACGCGCAGGTCGGGGCGCAGGTGGGACAGCAGGTCGTAGGTGATGTTGCCGCCCATGCTGTGCGCCACCACCACCAGGCGGGGGTCTTCCTCCGTCCGCGACCGCTCGGCCTCCTCGATCGCCTCGGCCACGGTCCGGGCGATGGGAGCCATCGCACCGTGCTGCTCGCGCTGACGCAGGTAACACAGGACGTCGCCGAGGAACACCGACACCGAACGGTGCGTGCGGGACCGGGTCATCGCCAGCAGCCCGGTGGTGGCTGCGCGGGACGCCGCCGAGGCGATGCGGCCGGTCCCCTCGCGCAATCTCCCCACGGCAGCCCGCCCCCTGCCGTCCCGGCCGCTTCCGAACGTCTCCGTCGTCTCCGAGGACTGCGCGGGCCTGATTGCCGCGAGCAGCCGGGCGAGGAACTCGCGGTCGTCGGCGACGCCGTCGAGCCAATCCGGGTGGGGATGCCGCTCGGCGTAGGAAACCGCGGCGGCGGCGAGTTCCGCCAACTCTTCCGATTCCGCCTCCGTGCACCGTTCCATGGCGGCAGACCACAGCAGGTCGATGGCGTCCATGAAGTGGTGCCGTGCCAGGGCCGCCACCGGCGCGCGACCTCGGGACGCGAAGACGTGTTCTGAGCCGGTGATCTCGGCGACGAGTTCCTCGACGTCACCGCCGCCGAGCTTTTCCACGTCGTCCCGTGTCCCTGACGGTAGCGACGCGTGGTTCCAGCGGAATTCGCTTGCCACCCCGCCCCAGTACGGGTCGATGACCGTCAACGCGGATGGAGCAACGCCCAGAGCGGGAGCAAGGAAGGACCGCCACAACGCGGTCCTCCGTTCCACGGCACGCCGGTAGTCCTGCGACTCCCGCGTGGCCACCCCGTGCACGAATACAACCGGCATGTTTCCCCGTTCCTCCCCCGGCCGGCCCGGCAGCACCCGTACCTGCCGTTGGCCACACGCCCACTTGACCCGCCTGCGGACGCACCACCTCGCGCAAACTTAATGGGCGCGCACCGGCGTCATACCGGCTTTCCCGGAACTTCTACCCGGCGGGGCCGAGCATTTTGGTTGGCGGGGTCGCGTCCTGCCCGTCGGGACCGGGGGTGGCCTGTCCCAGGCCCCTGCGGATCGCGATCTCCACGGGTGAGTACGCGCCGTCGGCCCGCTCCAGTTCGTACGGTGCGGCCGGCATCAGCGGCGGCTGGGCCATGAAACGCGGCCGCACCCCGTGGTGCGGCTGTGCCGCATGCACCAGGAACGGATGGCACAGGAAGACGTCACCAGGGAAACCGGTGGCGAGGGCGAGCGGCCGGTGGGCGGATGCCGCGACGAGATCCGGCGCGATGGCCAGGCCGCTCGCGCCCTCTTCCCCGTACGGCTCCAGCACCTTCGGCACGTCGAGGTGGGAGCCGACCCGGATCCGGGTCGGGGCGTCCTCCTCCCCGACCTCGCTGAACAGGAACAGCATCAGCAGGGCCCGGCCGTGTGAGCGGAGATTGGTGAAGGGCCAGGTCTCGCCTTCCACCGCATAGCCGCCCTCGATGTGCCAGCCCGAGTCGTCGGGCTCCTCCTCGTGCGGGAAGCGCAGCGGAAAGGTCCCGAGCGAGTAGCGCGGCTCCCAGCGCCCGGCACCGACCAGCAGGTCGTACGCCCGATGCAGGGCCGGGGAGTTGGGTGCGGCGGCGAACGGTCCCTGTGCCATCCCGCCGACCCAGTGCACGGGCCGTGTCCATGTCTTTGGGTCGGCCGGGTCACAGTCCGTCTCCCGCTACAGCAGCCGCGCGCAGCTCTCCGCCACGCGGGGTGCGACGGCGCCCTCCAGCTTGACGAAGCCGTCGCGGAGGAAGCGG
Source organism: Streptomyces sp. NPDC096339 (assembly GCF_044762985.1). Taxonomy (NCBI): domain Bacteria; kingdom Bacillati; phylum Actinomycetota; class Actinomycetes; order Kitasatosporales; family Streptomycetaceae; genus Streptomyces; species Streptomyces sp. NPDC096339. Next base: position 6,624 of record NZ_JBIWFI010000057.1, read on the forward strand.
GATATCAAGGTCGTGTCGTCCATGCCTCCATCGTGCGTCGCAGCCGTCCTGGTCACCCGACACTTGCCGCACCGCCTTTCTCGGGTGCGGCGTGCAGGGCCCCGCCTGATTGAATCGGCGGTCGGGATCTTGGAGGCGGGCGTGCTGGAGCGGTTCAATCAGGCCATGGAGCAGATCGAGCGGCAGCTCGACGGCTCCGTCGACGCAGGCGAGCTGGCGCGGGTCGCGGCCACCTCGGAGTACCACCTGCGGCGGATGTTCTCGGCGCTCGCCGGGATGCCGCTGTCGGAGTACATCAGGCGTCGGCGGCTCACCCTCGCGGGCGCGGAGGTATTGGCCGGTGAGCGGACGCTTCTGGAGGTCGCGGTCCGGTACGGGTACGGCTCGGGCGAGGCATTCGCGCGGGCGTTCCGCGCGATGCACGGCGTCGGGCCCGGCGAGGCGCGGCGCACCGGTGCGGCCCTCAGCTCCCAGCCCCGGATGACCTTCCGCCTCGTCGTCGACGGGAGCAGCAGCATGCGCTACCGCATCGTACGCAAGCCGGAGTTCGGCATCGTCGGGGCGAAGGCCCGGGTGCCGCTCGTGCACTCGGGGCCGAACCAGGCGATCATCGATTTCGTCCGCGGGATCGGCGACCAGACCAAGGAGCTGCTGGAGGAGCTGTCCGACCAGGAGCCGCACGGCATCCTCGCGGTCTGTGACGACCTCGATCCCAGCCGGGCGGAGGGCACCGACCTCGACTATTACCACGGGGTCGTCACCTCGGCGTCCGCACCGGACGGCATGGCCAGGCTGCCCGTGCCGACCGGGACATGGGCGGTCTTCACCACCTCGGGGCCGGCGCCGGAGGCGATCCAGGCCCTGTGGCGGGATGTGTTCACCGAGTGGTTCCCATCGAACCCGTATCGCAGCCGCCCCGGGCCGGAGATCCTGCGTACGCGGATGTCGGCGGACGGCAGGGAGGCGGATGCCGAGCTGTGGCTGCCGGTGGAACGGGAGGTCCGTTGATTCCGGAATCGCTCCCTGGCCCGTTCACCGGGTCCGGCCTACTGGTTCCGGTGAGAAGACGGGCAGCGACCCGGACCGCCGACCAGAACGCTCAACTCCGCCCAATGCAGCGCTCATCCACCAACTGTCGCGCTCGGTGACCGACCTCTCGGGAAGTGATCTCCAAGCGCTTCGTGAGCGCCTGGTCAGCGGTACTCGTGAGCAGCGGCCGGGGCCTTGACCAGGCGGCCCGCCTCCACCTGCGCGGCAGCATCCGTGTCGGCGAACACCGTGTGCAAGATCTACTCAACCTCACACCGGCACAGCGGGAATGGGAACCGTTCACGCGTGGATGCATGTCTCCGAGCGCACAGCGAGACGTGTCCGGGCGGGTCCCGGCTCGATCCTCAGGGGGGATCTTGACTTCATCGCACCGTGGAAGACTGCGTGCACTGGCCGCCGGTGGCGTACTGGCCCTGGCCGTCAGCGCCCTGGCCGCCGCCCCGAGCAGCGCCGCCCCGCAGGCCGGCATGCCCGAATCCGCCGCCGACGGTCCCTCGGCCGGCCCGGCGGCGGATTCGTTCCTCAAGGCCGCACCGGGCGGCGATCGCGAGTACCCGAGCGTCGTCCTGCCCAGCCGCGCCACCCGGCCGGCGCCGCCGGCCGCCGCCAAGCCGCGGCACGACGTCGACGACGACGGCATCAGCGACATGATCGTCATGGAATACGACCAGACCACGGCCGTCTACCTGTCGTCGATCTCGTCCTGGAGCGAATACACGATCTACAAGACCGACCCCGACCGCTACGCCTCGTTCAAGGACCTGCTGCCAGTGGGCGACGTGGGCGGCACCAGCAAGCCCGAGTTGCTCTCGCTCTCCTTCGACGGTGTGCTCACGCTCTACGAGGCCGGTCTGACGAGCACGTCGGCGCCGCTGTGGTCGGGCCGCGGCTGGCAGATCTACAACCGCGTCATGGCCACCGGCGACGTCACCGGGGACCGCCACCCCGACCTGCTGGCCCGCGACTACACCGGCGACCTGTGGCTCTACACCGGAACCGGCAGCGTCAGCAAACCCTTCAACGCACGGGTCAAGGTCGGCTCCGGCTGGGGGATATACGACCAGTTGGTCGGCGCCGGCGACGTGGACGGGGACGGCCTCGGCGACGTCCTCACCCGTACGCTGAGCGGCGAGCTGTGGTTCCACAAGGGGGCCGGCAGCGCCACCGCCCCGCTCAAGGCCCGCGTCAAAGTCGGCACCGGCTGGAACGCGTACAACGTGATCACCGGCTCGGACGACGGCGACGGCGACGGCCTGAGCGACCTGCTCGCCCGCGACCGCAACGGCGAGGAGTACTGGTTCAAGTCGCTCGGCGGCGGCAAGTTCGCCGCACCTGCGCCCTTCGGCAGTGGCTATGAACTCAACAAGTTCATCGTCGGCGCGGGCACCACGTCCCTCTACGGCAAGGCACAGAACCTCGGCACCGAAGCGGACAACGACCTCGCCAAGTGGAGCGCCCTGGCCAACGGCGACTACATGACGCCGCCGATCTGGGCCGGCAAGGAGACGCCCGGTTCCCGCACCACGTACGCCACCGGGCTCAACAACCGCAACCACGCGACCTACGTGCAGAACATCGGCAGCGACCTGTACATCCAGGGCGAGCGGGTCAGCACGACGTGGAACTACCCGCTGACGGTCGGCCCCGGCGACCTCACCGGCGACGGCAAGGGCGACCTCCTCAGCCGCGACTCCGCCGGCGTCCTGTGGCTCCACCCCGGCGACGGTGCGCTGGTGACCAAGTTCGGCGCGCCCATCAAGGTCGGCACCGGCTGGAACGGCTACAACGCGCTCGTCGGCGCGGGTGACTACTCCGGCGACGGGCGGCCCGACCTGCTCGCCCGGGACGCCTCCGGCCGCCTGTTCCTGTTCAAGGGCACGGGAACGGCCACCGCACCGTTCGCCGCCCGGGAGCAGGTCGGCAGCGGCTTCGACCAGTACGACATGTTGTTCGTACCGGGTGACATCGACGGCGACAGCAAGGGCGACCTGCTGTGCCGTCTCCCGAGCGGCGTCGTGTACCGGTACTCCTCGACGGGCAAGACCGGCACCGCGACCTTCGCCGCCCGGGTGAAGTTCGGCACCGGTTGGAACCTCTACAAGAACATCGTCTGAGTCCTGCGGCCGCCCGGTCGCGCGGCGGCGACGGCACGGGCCCGTCCACCGGCACCAGCCGGGCCGGCACGGGCCCGTGTCCGCAGCCGGCACCCCCAGGAGGGGGCGGTGCATGGCATCGCGGGTCGGGCGCCAAGGCCGCCCTGAAGGCTTCGCGATCGTCAGAGCTCGGGCGTGGACCGGACCTCGGCTCTGGTCCGGAACGCGCTGCGGCCCGGTGCAAGGGGGGCGTCCCCGAGCGGCCGCGCCGGCCGCAGCCTCGGGAGAACGGAGCCTCCAGGTGTGTAGAAGCTCAGGTTGACGCGGGCGCCGGGGGCTGTGACGGGTTCGGCGAGGCAGGTCGTGAGCCGGCCGGGCCCGTGAACGGCGTGGCGTACAGGGAGCTCGGAGCCGTCGAAGTAGGGAATGGGGGCAGCGGCATGCTCTCGATACAGCGGTCCGGCCACGGGGTCTTTGAGGACGTCGTACGCGAGGCGACCGAGTGCCGAATTCTCCGGGCGTAGCTCCACGCTGTGCTTCAGGAAGGGCATCATGGTCGGCACCCAGTGGGCCTCCCAGTGCATCAAGACGTCGGTGCGGGCTTCGGGGTCCAGGAGCATCCAGCGCATGATGTTGGCGGGTGCCTGTCCGCGAGGGAAGAAGCGTCGGAAGTCCTCGTTGTGGACGACGACGTTCCATTCGGCGTCGCTGACGTACGCCAACGCACCATGAATGTGGCTGGTGACCCGCTGCCACGCTCCGGCTATGGACGTTCCCGAGCTGCCGTGCAGGGCATGGGGAGGGCTCTCCTTGCGGGTGATCAGCCACAGGAACGCCCACTCCTGCTCGTCAAGCCGCAGCGTCCTGGCGACTGCGGTGAGGAGCTCGGCGCCGGGGCCGGCGAACTGACCGTTCTCGAACCGGTTGTACGTGCCTGGGCTGCGCGTGAGCAACACGTCCATCTGCTCCTGGCTCAGACCGGCAGCCCGCCGGCCGGGACCAGGCCCTCGCTCGGGGAACCCCATGCTCACGGGGTCGATCGCGGCTCGGCGCGCCTGAAGGATCGCCTTGAGGCGGCCTCGGTCACTGGCCGACGGCTTCATCCGGCACCTCCCACTCGGGCTGCGCCTGGGCGGCAAACAGGCAGCAGCCCAATTGTCTGCACTCACAGCCCCTGGAAAGGATGATCACACAAGGCAAGACTTGCCTCGGGATCCGCTCACTGCCCACGCGGTGGGGTGCGTTGCCCAGCGCAGCGATTCGGACCGCCTGGACCCGCAGGGCCCGAAGGTCCGGCGGGCATGGCTTCCGCTCTGCTGGTGCCCGCTCCCAGAACACGTCCCCGCCCGTCCCCGAGCGCTCGTTCCCTGACCGGCACGTGCCAAGGGCCCGACAGACAAACCTCGTGGAGATCACCTTCATGTATCCGAGACCACGCCGACGACGCGTGCTCGCTGCTGTTGCCGTGCTGCTGGTCGGCACGCTCCTGTCGCCGGCGGCGACCGCGAGCGCCTTCCCCGCGGCACCCGGGGCTCCGACGCCCGCCCGGATCAACCTCGTTCTCGACCTGTCCGGGTCGATGAACCAGAACGACGCCGGCGGCCAGACCCGCCTCGCCGCCGCCAAGCAGGCGGTCACCCGGATCATCGACACCGCCCCCGAACAGGCCCCGCTGGGACTGCGCGTCTACGGCGCCACGTATCCCGGACAGGACGAGCAACAAGGCTGCGCCGACACGCAGCAGGTCCTGCCGGTCACTCCGATGGACCGGACGGCTCGCGCCGACGCCAAGAATCGGGTCGAGGGCTTCAAGGCGGTCGGGTTCACACCGATCGGCGTGTCGCTTCGCGAAGCCGCCAAGGACCTCGGCACGAGCGGCAAGCGCCGCATCGTCCTGGTCTCGGATGGTGACGACACCTGTGCGCCGCCGCCTCCGTGCGAGGTGGCCCGCGAGCTCAAGGCGCAGGGCATCGACCTCGCCGTGGACGTGGTCGGGTTCCGAACGCCCTCCACGGCACGTGCGCAGCTGAAGTGCATCGCCGACGTGACCGGCGGGTCGTACGCGGACGCCGACAACGCGGAGTCGCTGACCGCCAGTCTGGGCACCCTGTTCCGCAAGGAGTGGCGGACGTACCAGGCCACCGGAAAGCCGGTCGAGGGCTCCCTCAACGGGTGCCAGGACGCTCCCCTGGTCACGCCCGGCCAGTACCTGGACAAGTTGACCGGGGGCCGCGACCTCTACTACAAGGTCAAGAAGCGGCCGGACCAGCGACTCCAGGTGAGTGCCACCGCGATCGCCGAGGAGGGGTACTCACGCGGTTCCATCATCACCGTGGCTGCCGGGCCTGCGGGCGACGGCAAACCCCACGCCTGGCTGCGGGAGTTCGAGCAGTCGATGGGGTGGGCGAACGTCATCTCCGTCGGAGGTCGCAGCAAGCCCGGCGCGGGCAACGAGACGCCCGCGCCGGACGACACCGGCTGCATCGTGGTGGAGAACCAGGTGACCCGGTCCGGCGACAGGCCGATGCCCGTCGAGCTTCTCGTCGGCATCGCCGACAAGACGGTCCAGGGGGCCGGCGCGCGGACTCCGGAGCCCCGCACCGGGGCCGACGCCGAGGGCGGCTTCTCCTTCAACAGCGCCACGCCGATCGGACCGGGCACCCACCGGCAGTCCATCGCCGTCGGTGAGGCCCCGTTCTGGCGGGTCGAGGTGAAGGCGGGCCAGACGCTGACGGTCAAGGGCGGCGTGGACATTCCGAACGACTTCCCGAACTCCACCGCCAGCGGGTGGAGCGTCACCGTCTACAACGCTCAGCGTGACTCGACGCTGTGCAACGAGGACCACTACTCCACCCAACTCTTCGCGGGCAGGACCGGGCACTTCGAGCGGGTTTGCGGGCCCTGGGGCATCACCGAGCGGGACGAGGCGAAGAGCCCCGACTCCAAGGGATACGACGTGCCCGGCACCTACTACATCCAGGCGCAGGTCGCCGAGCCGGACAGCAAGGCGAAGGGCATCGTCGTACCGATGTCGCTGACCGTGGACGTCTCCGGTACACCGCGCTCCGGAAACAGCCCGGTGTTCTTCTTCGGTGACGACACCGCCCAGGGCCCCTCTGCCTCGCCGTCCGATGCGACCCGGAACGGCGAACAGGGCGGGACCGGCGGCGCGACGCATACCGCGAAGGACGAGGACTCGTCTGTGGGCGGGCTCGCGCTGCCGGTCGGTGTCGGCGCCGGGGTCCTCCTTCTCGGCGGCATCACCTTCTACGCCCTCAGGCGCCGCAGGGCAACCTGACACCAGGGCTTGGGCAGGCGGCACGGCGGCTGCCGCGGCAGCCGCCGGGTCGTCCGCAGGCACCTCGCGGCCCTCCGGGCCGGCAGGGCCGAACTCCTCCGAAACCGGCGCGGCTTTCCACTGACCGGTTGGATCTCACCGGGCCCACGGGCCCCACCACTTCGGTGGCAGCGGGTTCGCCGGCGCTGACGTCGGCTGGTCAGGATGCAGACCGAGCCGCCGGAGAGCGTCAGCGCGGAAGCGAACGGCAATCGTGCCGTGCCAGTGTCCGTCCGCGCCGATGCCACACATCAGGTCGAGCCGGACCTCATCGTCGGTGAACGGGTGCCAATCGATGCCTCGGTCCCGCAGTCAAACCGCCGTCAGCCGACCGGGCCGCGGAGAACCGGAAACGTTCTCGTAGCTGAAGAGGGTCACCCATTCGAATGCCTGTTCTTCCATGCCGACATCATGCCGCAGCCCCGGATCCGGCTGCTCGGTCTTTTCTCATCACGAAATCGGCATCCGTCGGATCGATGCCCACGTGCGCGCGGCGGATCTATGCGAGGCGCTTGCGCAGCAGCGGCAGCGGCAGCGGGTGGGGCAGGCCAATCCGCCCGGCGATCACCGGGGCCGACGTCCGCTACCCCTTCTGACGGGCCCGGCGGCGTGCTGGTGGGCGCGGGCGATCTGCGCAGGCGGGCGGTTGGGTCCAATGGTCCCCGGTCTACCCCTTTCGGCCCCTGCCGGATCGTTCGCCGCGCGCGGAGGATCGGAGCTGACCGCGCGGTCACCTCATGGCGAGGAGGCGAGGAGGCGAGGACGATGGAAGAAATCGGGAGAATGGAGTGGGTGGCCATCGGTGTCGCCGGCATGGCGCTGGCCGGAGCCGCTCATGCCGCGGTCGGCCTGACGCACATAGCCAGAGAGATGCTGCGCGCGCCGACCAAAAACCCCGTACCGGGCGGTTCGGAACTCCAGGCGATCAGCGGCCCGGGCGGCTGGATCCTGTTCGCCGCCTTGATCCTTTCAAGCGAAGCCGTCTACCACTTCGTTTCCGGTGTCGGGACCGTCCTCAAGGAGGTCGTGCACGTGGCGGAACCCTGACGGGGGGCGGCCCTGCACACCGCGGGCCCGCAGGGTGAGCAGGATGGCTACGGGGAGGCACCGTGAGCGAGGTCGTGCTCGCCCGAGCCGGCAGCAAGCCGTGCGGTCCTGGCGCGACGTACGCGCGTGCCGGACGACCCCGCGCTTCCGGCCGCCGGTCGACGAGGCGGTAGGAGCATTGCGCCAATTGTCGTAGGGAAGCGCATTTCGCGCGGCTGCGGGCCGGTGTGCGCAGCTGGGGACCGTCTAATGGGGACGTGCGGTGACCTGCGCCCTTGAAGCCTGGGTCCAAGACGCCTGAGTGCCCGTCACCAGGAGGAGAAGATGGTCTTGATGAGCAGGGCCCACAACAGGCCTGCCGGCTCCGGGCCGGTGAGGCAGTGACCGGCGCCCGATCCGTCTCCGGCCGTTCCCGAAGGCCCGGACAACGGCAAGCCTCGCGCGCCCGGTCCGGTCCGTCGGAGGCCACCCCGTCCGAGGGCTCCATTCCTGTTCACCTGGAGCCGGCCGAGCGGGCGGCGAAGGGGGAGGCGGCCAGGAAAGCAGTCCCCCTCGACGCGCACGCCGTCTTCGAAGCCGGCCCGGACCGTGCGGATCCCGTGGCGGTCCTGGAGCGTCAGGCTGACTTGCGCGTAGCGGAGCTCGTTCCCATCCGCCACGGACGGATGCTGGTGTCCCCCTTCACCTTCTACCGCGGCGCCGCCGCCGTGATGGCCGCGGACCTGGCGGGCACCCCCGTCTCCGGCCTGAACGTGCAACTGTGCGGCGACGCGCACCTGTCGAACTTCGGCTTGTTCGCCTCTCCCGAGCGGCGCCTGATGTTCGACGTCAACGACTTCGACGAGACGTATCCGGGACCGTGGGAGTGGGACGTCAAGCGGCTTGCCGCGAGCCTGGAGATCGCCGCCCGGGAGAACGGGTTCACCCCCAAGGAACGCGCCAAGATCCAGCGGACCGCCGTGCGTGGATACCAGCGGGCGATGGCCGACTTCGCGGGCATGCGCCAGCTCGACATCTGGTACGCCCGAGCCGAGGTCGACGACATCACGCAGCTGCTGACGGGGCCGCTGAGCAAGGACGCTCGCAAGAAACTGGACAAGACCCTCGCGAAGGCACGCACCCGCGACAGCATGCGGGCCCTCGCCAAGCTCACCGAGGGGGTCGGGGGCCGGCGCCGGATCGTCGCGGATCCTCCGCTGGTCGTGCCGATCGCCGACCTGCTGTCCGAGACGCAGCGGGAGGCCTTCCAGACGGTGATCCGCCAGGTACTGGTCGGCTACCAGGCCTCCCTGCCCTCTGAACGTCGCGCCCTGGCACGGGCGTACCAGTTCGTCGACCTGGCACGCAAAGTAGTCGGGGTGGGCAGTGTGGGCACCCGCTGCTGGATCGCCCTGATGACCGGACGGGACGCGGACGATCCACTGTTCCTCCAGGTCAAAGAGGCGCAGCCGTCCGTCCTCGCAGAGTTCCTGCCGCACGGCCAGGCGTACGCGAGTGAAGGCGAGCGCGTCGTCCAGGGACAACGACTCATGCAGGCGGCCAGTGACATCTTCCTGGGCTGGGAATCCTCCGAAGGCATCGACGGCCGGCACCGGGACTTCTACGTACGCCAGTTGGCGGACTGGAAGGGCTCCGCCGACATCGGGCAGATGGTCCCAGGGGGCCTGGCCCAGTACGGAGAACTGTGCGGGTGGACCCTGGCTCGGGCGCACGCCCGTTCAGGAGACAGCATCGCCATCGCCGCCTACCTGGGCGACGACAAGGCGTTCGCCCACGCGATCGCGGAGTTCTCCGCCCTGTACGCGGACCAGAACGAGCGTGACTTCGCCTCCCTGCAGCAAGCCGAACGCGACAAGAGGATCACCGCCGAACACGGGCTGTGATTTGGGTTCCTGGCCCGCAGGGTCGGCTGCGGCCGGATGCCCGTGCGGCGCTCCGAAGCCGTCGGCACGGCTGATGCTCGTCATGACTCGTCATGACTCGTCGGCCGCGGCGGGCGGAAGGCCATACCGCGGCCGACGGTGGAACGGCCGGCGGCGGTCGGCCTGCCGGTGGGCAGACCGTGCGATGGTCGTTGTTGTCAGCGCCCAGTGGTGGCGCGGGCAGCCGCCGGCTCGGTGTCGCCGTGCCAGGTGGGCCAGCCCAGCAGGCGTGGGCGTTCGGTGACCCAGGCGCGCGTGTCGGCGCCGATCTCCGCATCGATCAGCCGCTCCAGCAGGGCGCTGTAGCGGGCGACCAGGTCGCGGTGCGCGGGGTCGGCGGCCAGGTTGCGCATCTGCGAGGGGTCCTCCTGGCGGTCGTAGAGCACGACGTCGTTGCGGGCGAACAGATCGTCGACGGACTGCGGCCGGTTCGGGTCCAGGGGCGCGAAGTAGCGGCCGAAGGTGTAGCGGTGGTCGTTGCAGGCACGCAGGAAGCCCCGTTTGGTCCAGTCCGGGCGCAGCTCGCCGGCGGCGATGCGCCGGGGGGCGTCGGGGTCGGCGAACTCGAACCAGAAGTCGGCGTCGAGCATCATGATCGACTCGATGGCGCTGAGCACTCCGTCGCGCACCTGGCCTCCGTGCAGTGCGGGCACCAGGGAGCGGCCCTTCAGAGCGGGGTGGCGGGCGGCGGTCTCGGCCGGGTCCAGTCCGGCGAACTCCAGGAGGGTGGGGGCGAGGTCGACCGCGGAGGCAAGCGCACTGGTGCGGGCGCCGGCGGGCAGATCGGGGTGGGCGATGACGAGGGGGACATGGAGGTTCTCGTCGTAGACGAGGCTCCCCTTCTGGCGCAGGCCGTGGGAGCCGGCCATCTCACCGTGGTCTGCGGTGAAGATCACGACGGTGCTGTCGGCCTGGCCGGAGGCCTGGAGTGCGTCCAGCACGTGCTCGACGCTGCGGTCGACGTCGCGCAGGGCGTTGAGGTAGAAGTTCAGGCCGTCGTACCAGTGCTCATCGGAGGCCACCGGCCCGAAGACGGTGTCGATCATGCGGTGGTACTCGGAGATCGCCGGGGCGGCGCCGGACAGGTCGTCGTGCAGGCTTGCGGGCAGGTCGAAGTCCCAGCGCGTGCGGTAGACCGGGATGTCGGCAGCGGCCTTCATCCGCACGGAATGGGCCAGCGGCAGCGGTAGTTGCACCTGGGGCCGGCCGCCGTAGTCGAAGCTCATGATGTCGTGCGGGTTGACGAAGTTCACCGCCATGAACCACGGCTGCTCCTCTGCGACGACCGGTGCACGGTCGCGCAGCCAGTGCACGGCCTGTCCGGCGATCACCGGATCGATTTTCAAGCCGGCCCAGGCTCCGCCGTCGATGTCGCCCCAGGAGTTGAATTCGCTGAACCCGTACGGTTCCAGGGCGTTCGTCGTGGGAGCCGGGTTCTGCGGGGAAACGTAGGCGTTGGAAAGATGCCACTTGCCTTGGTACGTGCAGTAGTAGCCTGCCGAGCGCAGCATCGTGCCCAGCGTGCCCAGATCGGGGTCGAGCGGCCGAACGTAGGGGATGTTGTCGTTGTCGTAGATCTCGGTCAACGGCAGGTGCTGCCCGGTGTAGATCACCGACCGTGCCGAGCTGCACTGCGCAGAGGCTGTGTAGTAGTGGTCGAAGGTGACACCGTGGGCTGCGATCCGCTCCCTGGCAGGCAGCGCGTACCCCTGCGCCCGAGGCAGGACGGCACGCTCCTCGTCGGTGACGATCAGCAAAATATTGGGACGACGCGTCACGTGCCTACCCGCCCTTCAATTCCGATCCGCCCGAGACCCGGACGAAACACTCCGATCTGCGGCCTTTGACTTTAGGTGCGGCTGACCCGAGGTGCGGCGCATGACACAGGCGGACAGGACCGTCCAGGTGAGACCGACACGCCCACGGCGCGACCAAGCCCGAGCTCCCCGACCGTCCGCAGCGGCCGCGGGCTGTTCAATGAGCTACGCAACGGAGACCGGGCACCGAGCACCGGGGCGGACGGTTTGCCGGCTTGGACATGCCGATCTGCAAGCACAGAAACGAAGTAGAGCGGACGTTCATACCCTCAAGAGGTTCGGGGCAGTGGCGACGAGATTCGGCAAACGTGCTGCACATTCCACGGAACCGTCACCGTCACCGTTGCCTCGATCCGACTCCGGCTCCGGCTCCGGCTCCGGTCGTAACCCAACTGGAAGGCTCAGTAGTAACCCTTCGCCCCGTCCAGCAACTCCCTCACGATGTCCGCGTGCCCCGCGTGCCGTCCGGTCTCTTCGACAAGGTGTATGAGCATCCAACGGAGGTTGGCGTTGCCGGAGCGATATTCGGGGTGGCGACCCACGTCGTCCAGGGAGGCAGCGGCCGCGATCTCGTTACTGCGGACGCACTGGGCCTCGTACTCGGCGAGCAGCTGTTTCAGAGAGATGCCGTCGGTACGCCAGTTGGCGTCCTCGTCCGTCTCGTCAAAGGACGGGTTCTTCGTCTTGTCGCCGCCCAGGAACAGCACCTCCAGCCAGGTGTGCTCGACCCACCGCATATGACTGATGAGCCCGGCCATCGTCATCGACGGCGAGGTCGGGATGACGGAGCGATGCGCGTCAGCCTCGCTCAAGCCCTCGCATTTCCATCGCAGGATCTGCCGTTGCAGATCCAGCCAGCCAGTGAGCGCGGTACGTTCGTCGGCCTGCAAGGGGGGACGCTCAAGTGAAGGTGCCATGTCTGTACGTTAGGTGCTCGGCCTCCAGCTGCCGCCTGATTTTCGACCGAAGACCTGCCGGACGACCCCCATCCCCCAACCGACCGCAGTGTAGAAGTCGGCGGCGTCCGTTCCGAAGAACAGCGAGGGGACGAAGGCCAGGTTGACGGCCGCGACGGAAGCGGCAACCAGGGTGACGGTCACGTGGGCCGGGCCGGCTCCGTGGCCACGCCCGCGAGCCAGTCGTGGGAGGCTCCCGCGGTCGACGATCCGGCAGAGTCGTAAGCCGAGGGCGGCCGCCGGTCGCCCCCCTCGGCCTTCACTCGCCACAACAGGTCCGCCACGACTCCGAGAGCCGGATTCAGGCGGTGGTCAAGCGCCCCGGATCCTGGTCACTCTGCTGCCTGTTCGAACGGGCTCCCACACCGACGAGGGTGAGGTCCGGGCGAGGCGGGACGCGTCCGAAGCCAGTACGAGCGGGCCGCGATGGTCAGGGCAATGCCGTAAACGGCGAAGGCGACCATCCCGATCCAGCCGACCAGCAGCGCGTCGCCCGAGGAATGGAAGTCGCCGCTCCGCATCGTCACCACGCCGGCCGTGGCCAACGCCAAGTATCCGACCCCCACAACACCGTACGGGGCGAGCGTCGCGGCGCCGAGCAAAGCGGGGGCGAGCGGGAGCGAGCGCGGCACCCGTCGGCCACGCAGGAACAGCGTCCAGCGCGGGAAGACCTGCCCCCACGGGCGGACCAGGCCCCAGAGCAGGAAGACGCCGAGCACGGCGAGCAGCGCGGTGGGGTCCAGACCCCAGGACTCCAGGGTGAGGAAGATCGCCGAGGCGCCGTTCCGCTCCGAAACCGCGAGCGTCTCCTCGCCGGTGATCCCCGCGAAGGTGCCGCCCGACGCCCAGACCAGCTTCATCGCCGCGTACGGGACAAAGGCCAGCGTCCCTGCCCAGGCGGCGAGTTGGACGTGCTTCGGTGCGGTGGAGGGCGCTTGCAAGGCAGTACCGGCGGGCAGCCGGTCGGAGCGGGCCGTGGCCGCGAGCAGGACCGCCCCGACCGCCGCCAGGACCTTGTTCACAGCGGAGGCCTGACTGTCCACTCCCTGACCAAGCATCAGCGTGATCACATCCATCAGCAGGCTGAACGCCGTGATCCCGGCCAGCCCGCAAACCACCCAGAGCAGCACCCGTATCGGTGTCAGCAGCCCGAACAGCACCACCGCCCCGCTCACCAACGTCCCCAGCGCGCCGACCGCCACGACCGCCCACCCCAGCCCGGAGGCCCCTGAGCCGCCACCGTGGTAGAGCAAGGGAGTCCCACTCAGCGCACATGCCAGGCCGAAACCGGCATACAGCACCGCCCACAGCATCGTTGCCCGGGCCACCCAGCCCGGCCATCGCTGCCACCAAGCGCTCCAGAGCGCCTTCATCGTCCGTCCAACACTGGTCATGTTCTGAACGTCGCACCGACCGCGCGGGGCGGCATCGGCCGCCGGAACGATCCCCCTCCCCCAGCCGGGTGAGGAACCCCCTCTGAGGCCAGAGCATGCGTTAAGGGGCGTGACTCGACCCGTGGTACGAGAACGCCGTGGCTCACCCCTCGGAGCCGGACGGTTCCTCGGCCTTGCGTGCCGCCATCTCCGCCTGCGCCCGCGCCTTGGCAGTCTGGCGCCCGGGCCTCCCACTGCGCGGGAACATTCGGCTTCCAACCGGATGCCTGGAAAGCAGAGCGACGGCCCAGGACCCGCTAGCGCCCCTCGGTCCCCGTGACTTCCCGCTTGGTCTGGCTCCCTGGGCCAGTGGGCCGTTCGCCTATCGGTCAGAAGGGAGGTTCGAGATCACCGCGGCCATCGCTGTGTGGCCCGCAGTCCCACGCCTCCTCCGGAATGGGTTCGATGCCGGTGATGTCGTGGCCCCATGCTTCGAGGGCCTTCAAGGCAACGCGCCGGTTGGGGTCGTCGCTGCTGGTGTCCAGGATGCGGCGCGCGTGCACGGCGAGGTGATCGCGGCGCTGGGCAAGCGCGGGGTGTTCGGCGAGGATGAGCGCTGCGAGGCCGGCGGCTTCGCGCACGTCCTCGTGACCGTCCTGCAGGAAGGGCGCGACGGCTCGATAAAGCATCGGGCGCAGGTCCCGAAAGGCCGCCAGGGTGGTGTCGTGGGTGAGGAAGCCAGGGAAGTACCGCTCGGTGCGGTCGACTATCTCGTCGGAGGCGTCGTAGGCAGTGGAAACCAACCAGTTCAACAATGTCGCGCGAATGGGGACGTTGCGATAGGGCCGGAGGGTCATGGCCGCCGGGTGGGCGAGGATGCCGGCGACATACATGGCGACGGGGGCGGTGGCTTCGTAGATGCCGTTCTGGTGGCCGACCAGCTCACGCAGTTCCGACAAAGCGGTGACCTGCACCTTGGGATCCGGCTCCAGCAACCGTGCCAGGACTTCGGGAAGGCACTCACCGTTCCCGAAAGCCGTCTGGAGCGAACCCCAATCAGTCTCCGCCAGGACTACCTGGTAGGGCGGCAAGTCAGGCTCTCGGGGTGCCCCGGCCTTGGCGCTGCTGTGGTTCACAGGCCAAACCTAGACCAGACTTCTGACACGATTCCCGTCCGGGCCAGTTGGAAGCCGCTGTCCTTCCGAGAGTGACGGGAGCGTTTGCGCTGGTCAGGCGTAGGGTGCAGTGGAGGTGCCGGGATGCCCTCGCCAGGACCTCCCGGTGTGCAGAGCCGGGCCGTCGATCCGGCGGGTTCACGAAGACGTCGGACGCATGTCACGCGTGCAGCCGGCCCCCACACCGCTTCTTGACCCAACCGGCCCTCCGGAGTCCCATGGCAGCCCTACGACACCAGCTGACGAAGCACGGCGACTCCGGCGTCGTACGCCCCTTGCCCGATGACCTTGGGAACGAGGGCCGTCCGACGAGATCAGGAGCGGCGGTCTCCCCTGGCGGGCCTCTCCGGCGGTGTACCGAGCCGCGCCACCGCCTCGCCGCCCGCGCACAGGTCGAGGAGCGTGGCGACCAGCGTGTCCCGGGCCAGCGGGAGCTTGTACGCGTTGGCACGGACCGCGCGGGCCTCGGCGAGTTCCGCGCGCGCGGCGGCCGCGAAGCGGTCCGCGGTGGCTGGTGCGCCACGGAGGACGGCCTCCGCCCGGTGCGCGCGCCACGGCTTGGTGGCGAGTCCGCCGAACGCGATACGGGTGTCCTTGATCCGGACGCCGTCCAGTTCGACCGCCACGGCGACCGAGACCAGGGCGAAGGCGAACGAGGCCCGGTCGCCGACCTTGCGGTACCGGGAGCGGGCGGCCGGCGGGAGCGGGGGCAACTCCACCGCGGTGATGAGGTCTCCGTGGTCGAGGACCGTGTCGCGCTCCGGGTGGTTCCCGGGCAGTCGGTGCAGGGCGGTGACGGGGATCCGTCGGTCCCCCGTGCGGCGGCCCCGTACGCACACCACGGCGTCCGCGGCGCAGAGCGCGACCGCCAGATCGGACGGGTGCACGGCCGCACACGCCGGCGACGCACCGAGCACGGCGCACTGCTCGGTGCGGCTCTCCACGGCCGCGCAGCCGGAGCCGGGTTCCCGTTTGTTGCACGGGGTGTCAGGGTCCTGGAAGTAGCGGCACCGCGTGCGCTGTAGGAGATTGCCCGCCAGGGTGGCCATGTTGCGCAGTTGGGGCGAGGCACCGGCCAGGAGCGCCTGGGAGATGACCGGGTAGTGCCTGCGCACCACGGGGTGGGTGGCGAGATCGGCGTTGCGGACGTTCGCGCCGATGCGCAGGCCGCCGCCCGGGAGCGCCTCGACCTCGTTCAGGGGCAGTCCGGTGACGTCCACCAGCAGAGTCGGCTCGGAAATCCCCAGCTTGAGGTGGTCCAGGACGTTGGTGCCGCTGGCCACGTACACGGCCCCGGGGTTGTCGGCGACCAGAGCGACGGCCTGCCGGGTGGTGGCGGGGCGCTCGTAGGAGAACGGCTTCACGGCCCGTCGCCCTTCTCCGCCTCCACCAGGCTGCGTACGGCAAGCGGGAGGTTCCGGATACGAAGCCCCGTCGCGTGGTGGACTGCGTTGGCGATGGCCGCGGCCGTTCCGACGATGCCGATCTCGCCGACGCCCTTGGCTCCCATGGGGCTCGTACGGAAGTCGTCCCCTTCGATCCAGAGGGCCTCGACCGCGGGAACGTCGGCGAACGTCGCGACGCGGTAGCCGGCGAGGTCCCGGGTGTGGAAATGCCCGTACACCGGATCGACGATCCCCTCTTCGCACAGGGCCATCGAGATGCCCATGACCATGCCCCCCAGCAGTTGCGACCGCGCGGTCACCGGGTTGATCACCCGGCCCACGTCGAAGACGCCGAGCATCCGCGACACCCGTACCTCCCTGGTGGCCGTGTCCACGGTCACCTCGGCGAATTGCGCGCCGAACGCGTGCTGGGAGTGGGTGCGCGGGTGGGCGAGTTCCTCGAGGGTGTCGGCGCAGGCCTCCAGACCGTCGGCCGGCACTCGGCCACCATGCCGCCCGATCTCGGTCCGCAGGGCTTCGCAGGCACGCACCACGGCCGTCCCCCACGAGGTCGTTCCGCTGGATCGTCCCGCCCAACTCGCGGCCGGATACGCGCTGTCGCCCACCTCCACGGTGACGCGGTCCAGGCAGGCCCCGAGGGTGTCGGCGGCGATCTGAGCCAGGGCCGTGCGCGCACCGGTGCCGATGTCCGCGGCGGCGATGCGTACGGTGAAGTGGCCCCGGCCGTCGGTACGCGCGCTCGCCCGGGAGGCGAACCGGTACTGCGGAATGGTCGACGTCGCGACGCCGAGCCCCACGAGCCGCCGCCCGTCGCCGCGCTCCGCGCGCAGGCGGTCGCGCTCGGCCCAGCCGAAACGATCCGCCCCCAGCCGCAGGCAGGCGGCGAGTTCGCGGGTGCTGAAGGGCAGGCCGCTGTGCGGATCGTGCGCCGTGTCGTTGCGCAGCCGCAGTTCGACCGGGTCCACTCCGCAGGCCGCGGCGAGTTCGTCCATGGCCGACTCCAGGGCGAACATTCCGGGGCATTCCCCGGGCGCGCGCATCCACGTCGGGGACGGGACGTGCAGCCGTGACCGCCAATGCCGGGTCTCGCGGTTCGGCGCCGCGTACATGGTGCGGGTGGGTGCGGCCGCGTATTCGGTGTGGTCACCGGTCAAGGACGTCTGCTCGAACGAGACGTGCGAGATGGCCACGAGCCGTCCGTCGGTCCCGGCGCCGAGCCGGATGCGCTGGACGGTCGGCGTCCGGTAGCCGGCGACGACGCTGAGCTGCTCGCGGGTGAGGGCGGTCTTGACCGGCCGGCCGACGACGAGCGCCGCTACGGCGGCGAGCACGAGCTGGGCCTTCGGCGCGGCTTTGGAACCGAAGCCTCCGCCCACGTGGCGGGCGATGACGCGTACTTGGTCGGGGCTGACACCGAAGAGGTGCGCCAGGATGTCACGCGTCCCCGACGGCCCTTGCGTGGTGTCGTGGACGGTCAGCCGGCCGTCGTGCCAGTACGCGACCGTCCCGTGCGGTTCCAGCGCATGGTGGTGGTAGAGGGGTGTGGTGTACGTGGCATCGATCCGCACCGGCGCGTGCGACAGGGCGGCTTCCACGTCTCCGTGCGAGCAGTCGGTCGGGAAGTGGGGCCCGTGGTCCGGGGACCGGTGCGGTCGGCCGTCGGTGGGGTCGAGTTCGACCCGGTGCGGGGCGGCCGCGTAGTCGACCTGCACCTCCCGTGCCGCTTCGCGGGCGAGCTGCGGGGACTCCGCGACGACCGCGGCGACGAACTGGCCGCGGTGGGTGACCGAAGGGGACTGGAAGACGGCGAGGTCGGGATCGCCGGTGTGGTGCAGCCGCGGGCAGTCACCGTTGTGGATCACGGCGAGTACGCCACGCCGTGCGAGGGCGTGGGCGGGGTGGACCGCCGTGACCCGCCCGTAGGTGATCCTGGCCGGAACCACGGCGACGTATGCGAGCCGCGGCAGGGTCACGTCGCCGGTGTACCGGGCGCTGCCGGTGACCTTCTCGCCCGCTTCGCGCCGGGGAACGGACGCGCCGATGGAGGCGGCTCCGGGCACGGGCCCGGAGTCGAAGCCGGAGCTGGAGCCGGAGCCGGAGCCGGAGGCGGACGGCTGCTCCAGGACCGCGGCACCCGCGCGCGTCATGTGACCACGTCCATGATCGCTGCCACGATGTTGCGATAGGCGCCGCAACGGCACAGGTTTCCGCTCATGCGCTCGCGGATCTCCGTTTCCGTCAGAACGGGGGCGTCCGGCGCCGGGGGAACCCCGGCCCGGGAGACTTCATCGAGCATTCCGAGCGCGGAGCACAGTTGTCCGGGTGTGCAGAAGCCGCACTGGAAGGCGTCACGGGCGACGAACGCCTCCTGCAGCGGATGGAGTTCCGTCCCGCTCACGCCGCCCAGGCCCTCCACGGTCACGACGCTCGCGCCCGCGCGGGCCACGGCGACGGCGAGGGTCAGGCAGGCGTAGACGCGCCGGCCGTCGACCAGCACGGTGCAGCATCCGCAATGGCCACGGTCGCAGCCCGCCTTGGCGCCGGTCAGACCGAGACCATCACGCAGCAGGTCGAGCAAGGACATTCGGGTGTCGACCGTGAGACGACGACCTTCTCCATTGACGTGGAGCGTGATGTCTTCCATATCCAGATCTCCCGCCGGCGGTCGCGGCAGACGCTAGTCCCGCCGACTGGCCGCCCGGTGACAGGGCGCGTGGACGGGGGCCGGATGGGGGCCGGATGGGGGCCGGATGGGGGCCGGACGGCGGAACCGCGCACCCGAACGGCCTTGGGCGCGGCCGCCAACCTGCGGTCGGTCTCCTCGCGCCCCGCTCACGAGGGCATCGCCGGGACCCCGACGTGTTAGCGTGCGGCGCATGATCAGGCATCGCCGCTGGTGGGTCCTGGGCGTGATGACCTGCGCTTCGTCGATGATCGCCATCGATGCCCTGGTGGTGCTGGTCGCCCTTCCGACCATCCAGCGGAACCTGGACGCCTCGCCCACCGGAATGCAGTGGATCATCACCGCGTATCTGCTCAGTTTCGCCGGAATGAGCGCGATCGGCGGACGCATCGGTGACGTCCTCGGGCACGGGCGTGCGTTCCGCTACGGCACGCTGCTCTTCGTCGCGGCCTCGCTCGCGGCCGGTCTGGCCCAGTCCGCGGCCTGGCTCATCGCCGCGCGCGCGGCCCAGGGAGCCGGTGCGGCGCTGCTGCGGCCCGCCTCGCAGGTGATCATCGTCAAGGAGTTCGGCCCGGGCGAACGGGGCCAGGCCATGGGCATCTCGTCCAGCGTCTCCACCCTCTTCTACGGCATGGCTCCCCTGATCGGCGGAGTACTGACGACGGCGCTCTCCTGGCGTGCGATCTTCTTCGTCAACCCGCCCCTGGGCATCGCCGCGGTGGCCCTCGCGCGCTTGCTGCTCACGGACGAGCCGCCGCGGCGCGAGCCGGTCGACTGGGCGAGCGCGCCTCTGCTGATCGGGGGTCTGGTGTGCGTGGTCCTGGCGCTGACGCAGGCGCGGCACTGGGGGTGGAACTCGGCCGCCGTCATCTCGCTGCTCGTCGCGGGTGCGGTGCTCCTGACGCTCCTGGTGGTACGCGGCCGGCGCGTCCCCGACCCGCTGATCCACTTCGAGGCGTTCAGGGACAGGGAATTCGCCGTGGGCACGGCGGTCGTCTCGGCGGTACGTTTCGCCTTCGTGGGATTCGCGGTGTTCGGGGTCGTCTGGCTGCAGGACGTCGTCGGGCTGTCGCCCTTCGAGGCGGGCCTCGCCGTGGTACCGCTCACCCTTCCCACGATGGTGTGCGCGCCTCTCGGCGGACGGCTGTACGACCGCTTGGGGCCGCGTGTTCCCCTCGGCATCGGCATGGGCCTGTCCGTGGCGGCCCTCCTGTGTACGGCGGTGTCACTGCACCTGCAGAACTACGCCTGGCTGCTGGTCTTCTACTGCGCGACGGGGGTCGGAATGGGCCTCTGCGTCAGTCCGGCCTGGATGACCGCGCTGCACGGCACGACCCCGCGGATGCGGGGGCACGCGGCCGGGGTGACGCAGACCGCCCGGGAGATCAGCGCGGCCTTGGGACTGGCGGTGATGGGCGCGGTCGTCTCGCACGTACAGGCCGCACGGCTGGGAGGGGTCCTGCGGCGGGACGCCCGTACGCCTTCCGAAGGCTTCGACCAGGTCGAGCGGTCCATCGGGAAGGCGGTGACCGCAGCGCAGGAAGGCTCGCGGCTGCCGGCGGGGCTCCCCGGCGACTTGATCCCGGCGCTCAAGGCCGCGGTGACGACCGCGGTCTCGGCGGCGTTCTACGTGGGTGCGGCGGTGCTGCTCGTGGCGACCCTGGCGGTCTTCACCCTGCCCGGCAAGGCCGAGTTCGCGGAGTCGGAGTCCGAAACGGAGACGGAGAAGGAGAGGGAGACGGGAAAAGACAGAGACACGGCCACGGGTAAAGACGAGGGACGCGACGATCCGACATGAGCGGGCTGCGCGCCGCCCGCGGCGCAGCCACCGAGGGCTGTCCGAGATCGTCCCGCACCCGGACGTCGCGGTACCGGTCGGTCCTTGCCACGCAGCCACCATCGACACCGTCATCCCGGGCAGGCCGATGCGGTGACAGTTCATCCTCCGCCGGCGGGTGTCCGCTGCTGGTGGTGCAGCCAGGCGGTCAGGGCTGCCTGGAGCTCGGCGACTTCGCGTGGGGTGAGCGTCTCGCCAACGGTGCCGACGTGCAGGCGTACGCCCGAGGTCGTGACCGTCCACCTCACGCCGCGCCCCGGCCGGGAGGCCATGGTCCGGCCCTCGCCCAGGACGCGCAGGGCGTTTCGGACTTGCGGAGGTACGCCGACCGTCTTGGGTGGGAAGGGGGTACGGGGCCGGGGCATGAGCCCGACCGCCGTGTAGAAAGCGGTGAGGGCGTCTTCGAGGGATCCGGGGCCGGCTGGGGCGGCGCCGGTGAAGTCTTCGATGAGTTCCGGGTGCGGGCGCGGGGCGTTAGGGCCGTACGGCCGCTCGTGCAACGGGTGCTCGTCGACGTCCAGGCGCACGCAGGCGGGCGGGATCAGCTCTCGGGTGAACCCTCGGTCGAGCAGGGCGGCGTAGACCCTGCGCAGCTCGGCGGCCTGGCGCGGCACCGGATGCGGATCCGGGGCGATCGGCGCGTGCGGCTTGGCGGGCCTCGGCGCCATCCCGAGGAGTCCGGTGCTCTGATGCAGCACGCCGGCCTGGGTCAGCACCAGTGTCGCCTGCCGGCCCTTCGTATCCGAACCGAGCCGGAATCCCACCACCGTCGTACCCATTCCGCTGCCCTCCCGCGGCCGTCACCGTCATCGCCACGCTAGAGACAACCGCGACGCGGGGGGCGAGGATGGCAATGTTCCGCCGGGCGGAGTCCCGAGGTGATACGGCGGGGCCGGCTCGTCAGTACTGCCGACCGGCCCATCCGCCGACCACTGACATGCGTGCACCGCCTCTCAGCGCCCGGCCGGCGGTGACGTACCGGCGCCGTTCAGGCAGCGGTCGAGGAGTGCGCGCATGTGGGGAACGGGCAGGGACGGGTCGGCCGCGGCACCCTCTGCCGTGCGCGGGTCGACGAGGAGGGCCTCCAGGGCTTCCGGCGTCAGGCTCGGGTTGGCGGCGGCCGCACGGCGTACGGACTCGTCAGGGTCTTCGACCAGGGAGTCGGACAGCGTGGGGTCGGCTGCGGCCAGGGCACGTACCTCGGGGTCCGGGTGGCCGCTGAGGTGGGTCCGTCCGGTGCGGGGGAAGCCGGGCAGGGTCAGCAGGTGCGGGCGGTGGGGCCGGGCGGGTGACGAAGACGTCCAGGAGGAGGTGCGGCGGCGCCAGCGGATGGTGGCAGGCCAGCCGGATCCGTACTTCCTCGTCGTCGTCCTGCGCGAGTGCCCCGGCGAGTTCGGCGGGGCAGGCCGGGCCAACACGCCGCGACCCGGCGGAGCACGGGCTCCTCGGACACCGCGCAGGCCGCGAGCCAGTCGGGGGTGGGTTCGGTGGCCAGTTCGGTGATCGGGCAGGTGCAGTCCGGGCCGTGCCCGACGACCGCCTCGATCGCCGTGTACTCGGCCCAGGTACGGGGCAGGGGGTCGGGGTCGTCGAGCAGGGACTCGCGCTGTGCGGGGGTGAGCGACTGCCACCTCGAAGCGGCCCATGCACGAAGCTGCGGGTGCTCGCTGTTGCACGATCTCGCCCTCGGTGAGTACACCGTCCTCGCCCCCGTCCCGGGCGGTCGGCAAGGTGACGAGGATGTCGTCCGGCAAGGGCCGGATGACTCGGGGGCGTGGCCGGCGGGCGCCTGCGGCGAGCCGGCCCCGGACGATCCCCGACGGGTCCGTCGCCAGAGGGGCGAGCCGTGCGGGGTCGATGTGCAGGTTACCGGCAAGAGCGTGGCGGATCGCGGGTGAGGGATGGCGGAGGAAGCTGTCGATGACGTCGGCCGGCAGGTCGCGGTTTTCGCCCATCGACCGGCTCAGCCGGCCGACCGCGGGATCCATCAGGCGTATCAGCACGTCAGAGGGCGCTGCCGGATTGAAGGCGATGCCGCGCAACCACGGTTCACGGAGAGAGTCGGACCTCCTCATCCTGTCACCGCGCTTCCTTGAACCGTGCGCTGCGCCGCACCGGCTGCCACGGGCCGGCGAATGGCGATGTCAGTCGTGCGTCGCTTCCGCCTGTAGGGCCGACCGCCCGTCAGCCCCGTCGCCGTGGGGGCCGACGCCTCGCCGGCGAAGGCTCCGGCGCGGCGTCGGGTGAGGAGAACCCGCCCGGCACCGCGGCCCGCTGCATGGGCTGCGCCGCGCCGGCTGCCGCGGGCGCCGGAACGGCGGGCCTGCCCGTGGCCAGGATCGTGGTGTGCGGGATCTGCCTCGCGCATGCCTGGCACACTTCCGCCAACGTCCAGACCTGGCCGACGGCCGGGTTGTGGACCAGGACCAGCAATGTGGTCCCGGCACACTGCACGCGGGCCTCGTGGAGGGAGCACTGTGCGCTGCCGCAGGTGCACGCGGTATGGGGTCGGATGGTGGCGAGGCGCGCGTGCGCCTTGGCGTGGTCTGCGGCGAAGCGCCGCAGACTCGCGGTGTCCTTCGAGCGGGCCGGCATCCGGCACGCGGCGCTGCTGCAGGTGACGGACACGGTGTGATCGGTATGACCGGTGAGCCGGACCGTCCAGGTCCGCCCGGGCACACGCGATCCAGGCATGAGGGTCAAGTTGGTGTTCCCGACGTCGTGGTGCTGATACTTGGAGGCGTCTCTGCCCGGCTGGTGGAGGAGCCGAGTGCGCGCGAAGGCCTTGTCTGGGAGGCGGCGCGAAGCGAGCAGGAATGGGGCCCGTGGGAACGTGCTTGCCCGGGCGGTGCTGCCTGAGGCCTTTTTCGCATGTCCGGCGGGCTGTGTCAATGGCGGCCGACTGACGTTGCACGAACCGTGACCCCGCCGAGCCCCGTTCGAGCCCGATCGGCACATCGTCAGCAGGACAACCGGGAGCGGCGGGATGCCTGCTCAGATGCCGAGAGCTCGAACAATTTCCTTCACCAGGCGGTTGCCTCCGGGCCCGTACCACGAGGTGTACGACGACAGCTCGGTGACGGCAGAGCCCAACCATTCGGGATCGCCGAGGCTGTCCAGCGCCTTCGCAGCACTGAGCTGGTCGAACAGTGCCTGGAGGACGATGACGTGGCCGGCTGGGTACCGGCGTTCGTGATGGGTGTAGCGCGCGGACCAGCGTTCGTACGGATGGCGCAGATCGCCGTACAGGGAGCATCCGTCCGGACCCCAGCCGAGGTCCCTGAATGTGGAGGCGAAGCCGGCGGTGCGACTGGTCTGCCGGTTTCGATGGGCGGCGCTCACCCCCAGGCTCACGAATTGCCCCCACTTGACGGTGGCCAGGAGCGCCGTCTCTCCATGTCGACGGTGCTCCAAGCCTTCGGGCGTGAGCATGATGGACAGACTCGACTCCCGGGCCGGGTCCCCTAACACCCACCGGCCTCCGACCAGCTCCAGCGGCCCCAACTGCTGCGCCATACGGGCCCCCTCGTTGTGACGATCATCCCACGAGGAAAGTATGCGGCAGCGGGAAGGATTTGCGGGTGGGGCGTGTAAGCGACGGAGTGGGACAGCGTGGTGGCCGGGCCTGGACGGCTGCCCGGTCAGCGGACGTGCGCGGCGGCGTG
The DNA here is from genome assembly GCF_044762985.1 of Streptomyces sp. NPDC096339. NCBI lineage: Bacteria > Bacillati > Actinomycetota > Actinomycetes > Kitasatosporales > Streptomycetaceae > Streptomyces > Streptomyces sp. NPDC096339. The sequence goes on from NZ_JBIWFI010000057.1 coordinate 30,985, forward strand.
CTGTCGCTCGCGCCGCCCTCAGATCCGGTTGCGGAGTTCCTCCTGGACATCGGTCAACAGTTTTACTTGATACCCATCCAGTGGGTACGGACTTCTGCTGATGGCGACCGGCCTCCAGGATGAGGGCGAGCAGAGGGGCGGCGCGTCCACCGCCCGGCGATGGGGCGGGAGTTGGTCCTCTCCCCCATCACCGGACGGCTGTCCGGCGCTGTCGCCCCGCCCGTCACCCGACCCCGAGGAAGTCGAGCCACCATGCGGTACCGCACCATCGGCCACACCACCGTCAGCGCCATAGGTCTGGGCGCCATGCCCCTGTCCATCGAGCACCGCCCCGACGAAGCGCGGGCCGTCGCCACGATCCACGCCGCTCTCGACGCCGGCGTCACGCTCATCGACACCGCCGACAGCTACCACTGGCACGCCGGCGAGGCAGGCCACAACGAGGAGCTGATCGCCCGCGCCCTGGCCCGCTACGGCGGTGACACCTCGAACGTCCTGGTGGCCACCAAGGGCGGCCGCGGCCGCCCCGGCGACGGCAGTTGGACCGTCACCGCCACGCCCGCACACCTCAAGCACGCTGCCGAGGCATCCGCCAAGCGCCTCGGTGTCGACGCCATCGGCCTCTACCAGCTGCACAAGCCGGACCCGACCGTGCCCTGGGCCGAGTCCGTCGGAGCGCTGCGCGGGCTGCTCGACGCGGGTACGATCCGCGCCGCGGGCATCTCGAACGTCACGTGCGACCAGATCCGCGAGGCGCATCAGATCCTCGGCGACGGACTCGTCTCCGTGCAGAACCAGTACTCGCCCGTCGTGCGCGACAGCGAGCCCGAGCTGCGCCTGAGCGCGCAGTTGGGACTGGCCTTCCTGCCCTGGAGCCCGCTCGGCGGCATCTCGCGCAGCTCCCTCGACGGCCCTTCCGGTCCCGCCTCCACCGGCCCCGCCTCCATCAGCGCCGCCTTTCACCGCATCGCGGCCGAGCGCGGCGTCAGCCCTCAACAGGTCACCTTGGCCTGGCTGCTCGCCCGCTCCCCCGCCGTGATCCCGGTACCGGGGGCCAGCCGTCCGGCCTCCGTCACGGACTCGGCCGGGGCTACGGAGCTCACGCTGAGCGCCGGGGAGCTGGCGCGGCTGGAGGCGTGAACGGATCCGTGGCCGATCGAGGGGTCCGGTGCGCCCCGGGACCTCGTCGGCAGCAGCCGTGGACGCCTTGCCAGGCACCACGGAACTCAAGCAGTCCCTGCGGTCGATCGGCGCCGCACTCCTCGACCGGGCCAGGAAGGCCGGAGCGGTCCGCCCGACCTGACCTCCGGTGACCTGGTCCCGCTCACGTGCGGGATCGCCCACGCCGTGGACGTCCACAACGGCACCCCCGCCGACGCGATCGCCACCGCCCACCGCTACATGGCGGCACTCCTCGAAGGCCTGCGCACCACGCCACCGGAGGCATGGGCAACGCCCGGTGAACCGATGGACCAACAAGGCCGCCCCTACGTCCCACCGCCGAAGAAACCCGACTTGAGGTCCCCGATCACGGCATCGATCGGATGGCCACTCACGATGAAGGGTCCACTCCAGGGCGCGCTGAGCGCGAAGAGCAACGCCAGGCTCAGCCCGACCACACTCGCAACACCCACGATGAGCAGCGACGTGCGCAGGCTGCTGCGGAAGATCAGTGCGCCGGCATTCACGATCAAGGCGAGTCCGCTGGCCACCAGCGTGACGACGTAGAGCGTGGGAACGTCACGTGAGGCGGCCGCGACGCGGGCGCGACGGCCACTGGTGACACTGTCCAGCGAAACAAGCAACTCCGTGCTCGCCGGGGAGCCCAGCTCGGGCCGAGCCGCCTCCGCGCGCACGCTCCGCTCCAGTCGCGCGATCGCCCGCGCGGTGGCCGCGTCGTCAGCGGACGCGGCGGACGTGCCCTCCCATTCCCTGGCACGCGTGGTCCGCAGGTAGTCCTGCAGCGCCGCATGGATGGGCTCCGACCTGACTCGCGGGCTCGTCGCAGCCCAGGCCAGGCGGGAGGCCGCGGCCGCCTCGTCACTCACCAGCCCCTCCGCTGCGCGCAGGTATCCGGCCTCGCTGGCCAGTGAGAGTGCTGCGAAGATCGCGAAGGCAGCCCCGAGCGTGGGCATCAGGGGCATGGCGATCTGCGGCACCCGGTCCTGTTCCCCGACCGGTACGAGCGACCGGACGCCGACCCGCGCCACGGCCGCGACCATCAGGGCCAGAAGGAGCCAGCCCACAACCAGCACCACCGCCGGCAGCGAGGTAAACCAGTCCACCACATCACCCACAGTGCGTTTCCAGGAGCCTCACACGGCCGCGACCCATCCGCTCCGCGGCCGGCCTGGAGCTCCTCGTCGATCACCTGCAACCAAGGGGCATGATCACAGGCTGAAGACCTTTCATGCCCACGACGCCCGGCACCACCGCCCGCTTCGTCGGCTGAACAGCCCAATACGGGCCGGTACGGAGCGGTCGGGGCCGGGCCGGGCCGGGCCAGGTCGGGCCTTCAAGTCGTCGAGGTCACACCCGGATACTTCCTCGGCCTCCGCGCACGTCAACGGCCGCGGGGGCCGTCCACTGTCACCCCACGACCGGCTCGATGCGCTCCGACGCGATCCCGGGCCAGTTCCCGCCGAAGGCGCGTCGTCCTGCTCGGCATCGCCGGGGCCGTCATCATCGCCACCACGTCCACCCTCCCGCCCGGGCGTCCAGTGAGACCGGGTGTCGCGTCGTTCACGACAGAGCGACCGAGGCCCACACCGCAGCACGTTCACGGAGGAGCACGTTCACGGAGCAGTCACCCTGCCCAGCGACGCCCCGAACGCCCCTGGCGTCAGGGCGGCCGGAGCCGGAGGGGCCGTTCCTCGTCCGTGTCGGATGGGGCCAGTACATGTACGTCTGTACCGCCGAACTGGGCTTGTTCGCCGAGAGGATCACCGAATCCCCGTTCCGGGCGGAGGAGGACGAGGAGCCGGGCGAGCAGTGCCCGGCCGACCAGGCCTTCCGGGCCCGACCGGCGCAGGGGGGCGCCGACCGGCAGGTCGGGCTCCTGGAGGAGCACTACGTCCACACTCCGGCCCGCTGGGACATCGCGCACGATGCCCAGCGCTTGGCCGCCGCCGAGGAGCGCTTCAGCCGGCGAGTCGAGCGGCGCGGTCGGCGGGTGCGGTCGAGAGCGGCTGCCAGGTAGCGGGCACGTCGCGCATGACCAGGGCGCAGTCCAGGACCGCGCTGCCCGGCGGGAAACGGTCCGGGTCGTCGAAGAAGGACGACGCGGCGGAGCGGACCCGGCCCGCTTCCACGTGCCAGGCATCGGTGTGGAGTTCCATGCCGTCCAGGTCAGGGCCGGAGCTTTTGGGCGAGTAGCCCTTGGCCCCCTCCTGAAAGAAACGGGAAGCCTCGGCGAGATCGGCGAAGAGCTCACTGCCCCGCAACTCGTCGGCCAGTTCGACGGTGACGTCAACCTGGGTGTCACCGTCGCGTGTCGCGAAGGCGACACGGACCTCGTCGGGCGTCTCGTGCACCTCGAAGTCGGCGCGGCCGTGCTCGCCGGGGAATACGCGGCCACCGGCCCAGACGTTGAGCAGCGAGGCGGTGTCGCGACGCGGGATGTAGACGCCGGTCTCGACGCCGTCCGGTCCGTCCCATTCGACGGCGATCCGGTGGGCCGCGTTCTCGCTGCGGAGCCCGAGCGCCTCGGGCGCCCAGGTCGGCCGGACACTTCCCAGTCGCAGGAGGCAGATGCCCGCGACGGCATGGCCGTTCACCAGTTGGGGGCGCAGTGGTGCGGGGAGCAGGCGCGCCGCGGCGTCCGGTGCGACCCGGTAGTTCACCAGGAGCCGTCGTTCGACGACGCTGGACATGCGTGGTTGTCTCATGACCCCTCACTCGGCGCCCCGGGGCGCCATTTGGTGTGCCGCAGGACGATCTGCTCGGGGCAGACGGCGCTGAGGAACCTGCCGATGCTGGTGGCCAGGCGTTCCTCGGCCAGGGTGTAGAGGATCCGGTTGCCGTCCCGGCGCTCAGTGACCAGTCCGGCTCCCTTGAGTACGCCGAGATGCCGTGAGATGGAGGGCCCGCTGATCGCGAACCTGCTCGCGATCTCCCCCGCTGCGAGTTCGCCGCCTCTGAGGTCTTCGAGGATCTGGCGCCTCGTCGGATCGGCGAGGGCGCGGAAGACCCCTGCCTCGTCCTGGCTTTCTGTCATGGTAGATATTTAGCACATTAGCTAAACATCTACCAAGGGGCGTGAGGCGTACGCCCTCGGCCTCGGCCTCGGCCAGGAAACGAATCTGGCGGCAGTGTCGGCCCGTTCGAATCGTTCCAAGGCGAACCAGGGCCCGTCGGAACGCCCACCGCCGTTGCCGGATGCGCTGTGCCCGTTCTGCGCGGAGTGGACTGCGGCGAAGCCGCGCTGGGGCCTGGCGGTGAACGAGGCGGAGCGGGACCGGCTGCCGGCACATCGCCGGGCTACGGGCGTCGCGATGCGCCTCATCGGACCTGCTCCTCACCACAGTGGCGCGGCGACGACCGTGGGCCCCCGCCCGTCCCGCCTGCCGGCCCGGCGTCCGCCGAACTGGCAGGTCGGCCGGCTCGTCTGGTGCCTACACATCGCGCGTCGCCCTCGTCAGCGTGAACGCCGGTCGGACTGGTTCCGGGTCGGGGGGTGGCGTGTCCATCGGCCGCCCCTCATCGAGGAAGTGTGGGTCATGCTGAGCCGCGCCCGCGGTCACGGGTGGGGATGACAGTTCGGCTGCGGCGCCGCCGTGAGCCGGATGAAAACCTGCGCGTCGGACACGGCCGCGCCGCCGGGATCGTTGTTGAAGTACGCGAAGACGTCCGCGTCGCAGGGCCAGGAGTCGGCGATACGTTCCGCCCAGCTGCGCAAGGCGGTCCGGCCGTAATGCGGCCAGGGGTGGGCGCGACCCTCGTGGAAGCGGACGTAACCCCAGTCGGCGGTGCGCCAGAGCGGGGTCACGGGCCGCGATCCCCGGTCCGCCCAGCACAGGGCCGCGCCTCGTTCGGTCAGCACCGAGCGCACCTCCGCAGTCCACCAGGATTCGTGCCGGGGCTCGACGGCGACACGGACACCCGCCGGGAAGCAGGCGAGGCAACGTTCGAGGGCCTCCGGGTCGCCGCGCAACGTGGGCGGGAGTTGCAGCAGGACCGGGCCGAGCCGGTCCGTGAGGGAGGCGGCGTGCGCCATGAGCCTGTGGACCGGTTCGGCCGGGTCGCGCAGCCGCTTGATGTGGGTGAGGAACCGGCTCGCTTTCACGGCCATCAGGAAGCCTGGCGGAGTGCGCTCGCGCCATTGGGCGAACGTTTCCGGCGACGGCAGGCGGTAGAAGGCGTTGTTGCTCTCCACGGTCCGGAAATGCCGCGCGTACTCCTCCAGCCACAGCCGCTGCGGCAGGTCCGGCGGGTAGAAGACTCCCGACCAGTCGCGGTACTGCCACCCGGAGGTGCCGACGATCACGGCCATACCGTGCGCATGCCCGTGGGCTGCCCGTCCACACCCCCAGGACCCGCCGGTGACTCCGGTTCGCGGGGCCTGTCCGGGGGCGTCCGGGGCTCGTACGCGAAAGACGCCCGGCAGGGAATCCCTGCCGGGCGTCTTCGCGCGTGCACCGCGTGTGCTGCCGGTGGTGCCGGCGGCTTAGTACCAGTGGTT